>VHBV01000027.1 GCA_016882165.1 Candidatus Pelagibacterales bacterium | reverse complement strand
TTGTCTTGATATTGTTGTAGGGTTAAATTTATTGAAGCGGTAAAGCCGTCAATTTTGAAGTTTTTATTTTTATCTTCCAAAATTTTGCTTAGAATTTTTCTATTTTCATCATTTTCAAGCTTGATGGCGTTGATGATGTAATAGGTTTGGTTTTCAATCAAATATAAGCAATTTTCAATTATGGTTTCAATTTTTACATTTAAGTTAAAAACACCATCTTTTAAAATTAAGTGATAGATTTTGCTTAAAGAATCATTGTCTGAAAGTTGCAAAGTAAGTTGGTTGTCATTTTCAACAATTTTGGAAGTTTCAATTAAATCAAAACATTTAAAACCAACATCAAGATGTGGTTTGGTGTTTTTAGAATTTTCTAAATTTAGAAAATCTGGTTGTTTTTTGGCATTTTCTTTCTCAATTTCTTTTAATATTTTTTCACCCGCTCTTCTTACTCTTTCAATTGTGATGCTTGAAATTACTGGCGGTAAATTGTTTTTAACACAAAAATTAAAAGCTTCTTTTTTCTTATTTTCATCAATTGCTTCATCAATTTGACAAAGAATAAATTTGCGCATTCCACCATCTTCTTTGTTTAATTCCATAACTGCTTGTGCTGTGGTGCCAGAGCCTGCGAAGAAGTCTAGGATTACATCTTCTGATGATGTAGAAATTTGCAAAAGTTTCTTAATAACAGAAACATCTTTTGGAAAATCAAAAACCTTACCTTCCATTAACTTTTCTAGATTTTTAGATGCTCCTCTTCTGTCTTTATAAAAAACACTATCAATTGCATCAAATTCTTTTTCAGTTAAATAAGATTTTGCACAAGGGACTCCATCACCGTTAAAATGCACTTTATTTTCTTTTACTGCTTCAAGTAAATCTTCATATTTTGAGGCAGCCCAACCTCTGGAAGGAGTTTTAACAATATTACCAGTAATTGGGTTAATTAAGTCCCATTTTGGTCCACCACCACCACCCCTTGAAATGTTATCAGGAAAATAAATTCCTCTTTCATCAACGCAAGAATAATGGGAAATATCTTTTGATGGATGGTTATCAGGTAATTGATCGTACCAATGCTTTAATTCCCTTTCCATCAACTGATAATTATCTTTATATTCTTTTTTAAGCTTTTCGTATTGTTTATAAACATCTTCTAAACCTTCTTTTTTTGCTTTAAATGATATATTAGTTGCATTAATTGTTGTTACATCTTTTGTATAAAATAAAATATACTCGTGAGAATTTGAAACATGTTTAGCCATATTTCTTCTACCTCCACGCCAAATTATACTTGCCATAAAATTATCCTCCCCAAAAATCTCATCCATCAAAATTCTTAAATTTGCTTGTTCATTATCATCAATTGAAACAAAAATTACGCCATCATCAGAAAGTAAATCTCTTGCAAGTTTCAATCTTGGATACATAAAACTAAGCCAGCCATTATGCGAGCTTTTATTGTTAAAAGAAAATTCCATTCTTCTAAAATCATCTTCACTAACATTTTCAAAACCCAAAGCTTCAACTTCCTCTTTATCAAATCTATCAGGATAAATAAAATTTTCAGTCTTTGTGTTGTAAGGCGGATCAATATAAATACATTTAATTTTGCCACGGTAAGAATTAAGCAAAATTTTAAGTGAATCTAAATTATCACCTTTAATTATGGCATTTGTGTCTCATCAAAATTTTTACTTAAATTTTGATTAATTTTTAGCTCTTTGGTGGTTTCTTGCGTATATTTTGCTTTGGCAAAATTGCGTCCAATAAAATTAAGCCCATAGCCGTTATTTCTTTCATCAACTGGAATTTCTAAAGTATTTTTAAGTTCGTTTATTTTAAGCTCGCCATCTTTGATGATTTGCGGATAATGTTTTTTTAGAAATTCAAGCAATTGGTTTGGCTTTTCACTTGAGTCAACCACTTCAAAACCAGCATTGATAAAATCTTCTTTATTTTTCATAAGTTTTTTATTTTCTTTAAATCATTTTCCAGCTCTTTTAAGCTTTCTTGTTTTTCAATTTCTTTTTGTTGTTGTTTAAATTCTTTATATTCTTCACCAGCTTTTTCAATTGCTTCTTTATGGCTTATTTTTCCTGCATGTTCTAAAATTTCTCTGCCATTAAGACGCAAAATTTCATCAAGTCTTTTGATCCAATCTTTCATATACATTGGAATTCTTTGGCTTGCCATGGTTTGGGCAAACGCCAAATATTGCTCTACAATAAGACCCAAAAGCTTTAATTCATCTTCACTTAAGTAATTTTTGGCAATTTCGCTATCTTTTTTGGTTATTGATTTTTCAAGTTTTTTGTCAATTGACTTCATTCCCATAAAAGGAGAATTTGCGTCAGATCTTTTAAAAACAATTTCAGCTGCTGTTTGTTTGCTTATTGCCCATAAAAGCTTGTTTTGGACAATTTTAAAAAATTCAACGGTTTTTTCATCTTTTGCATCATAATCAATGCTAGTTTTATATATATCTTTAATTTTCTGATAAAAAAAGCGTTCAGAAATCCTAATTTCACGGATTCTTTCTTGCAATTCATCAAAATAATTCATTGAATTGCCAGATTTGAATCTTTCATCATTTAGTGCGAAGCCTTTAACAATATATTCTTTTAAGAGATTGGTTGCCCAAATTCTGAATTGTGTGCCTTGTTTTGACTTAACACGATAACCAACTGAAATAATTACATCTAAGTTGTAATAATTGGTTGCTTTTTGTTGAAATTCGGAATTTCCGAATTTCTGCATAGAATCATATTCTTTAAGCTCTCCTTCTTCATAAATGTTTTTAATATGTTCATTTATGGTTGACTTTGCTTTTCCAAACAAAATTGCCATTTGTTCTTGGTTTAGCCAAACAGTTTCTTGGTTTAAGGCAACATCAATCTTAATTTTACCATCATGACTTTCATAAATTAAAATTTGTGAAGAATTTTGTGATTCTTGGTTATTTTGTGGCATATTATAAATGGTTCAGGGCTTGGTTAATAATATCAGAGAGCTTTTCTTTGTTAATTCTTTCTTGAAATTTAATTACAACATCATCACTGCAATTTTGGCTTAACTTTTCAAAATATTTTTTGGCAAAATAAATTTTATCTTTTTCATTTTGTGGAATTTGAGTTTGTGTTTCATAACCTTTGCTTTCAACAATTAAGAATAGTTTTTTCTTGCCTTCTTTTTCAATTGAATAACAAAAATCAGGGTTATACTTGCCAATTGGTGTTGAAATTTCTAATTTTGGCATTTTAGCAAAAATTGTTATTTCCTTTTTGTCTTCGTCATTTGTGATTATTTCTTTTTCAAATTCGCTGTCATATTCAATTACATCTTCAAAAATCCATTTTTCTTTAAGCGAGAAATTAGTTATTTCTTCTTGATTTTTGCCCAAGCTTCCTGCTTTTAATTCAGATCTAAAGTTTCCTTGTTCATCAAGCATTGAATTGCTTAAAATTTCACCTTCAATAAATTTATATTCAATTTCGCTTTTAATATTTCCAACTAAGTTATTTTTTACAATTTCAATTATTTCTTTTTTGGCTTGAGTTGCATTTTTGGCAAGTTCATTTTTTCTAAAATCTTGCTCTAAATTACTAAAAACTTTAAGAATAAAACTAAGTGGAGTGCTGGTTTTATCTGCTATTTCTTCAATAAAACCAACATAATTTAATTGATCTTTTTGTTGCCAAGAGTCGCTTAAATTTTCACTTAAAAATAAATTATCTTTTATGTTTTGAGTATGTTTTGTTGAAGTACGATATTTTTCTTTAATATTTATTTTACTTATTTCACCTGCAATTTTCTTGGTTAAAAACTCTTCACTTTCTTGGTTTAGATCTTTAATTGAATAAATGGCTTTTTGATTAATTGCTTGCCATAATTCTTTGAATTTTTCAAGACTGCCTGTTTTTATTTTTAGATTTTTCTTTTTCTTAATTTTATTGCCATCTCTTGCAAAATTTTGAGCATCATTATCAAAAAGTTTTATCATTTCTTCTAAATCTTTTTGATTAATCTTTTTTAAATTTTGGGGGTTTTTCTTTAAAAGAGAAATTTTTGCAGAAAATTCTGATGATTTTTGATATATTTCCTCACCACTTTCAGTTTCTTCAATAAATTTTATCAACTCTTCATCTTCCATAAATTTCAAAACATCTCTTGCAGCAATGCTAACTTTGCCTTGTAGCAATTCCAATAATTCTTTTCTGCTGAATTTGTCATTTAGTAAAATTGAATTATTAGAAATTTCATTTTGAATTCCAGCAACAAAATCACCTTCATTTGAACTTACAACAACATCTAAATTATTTATTTGCCAAAAATCTTCTTCACAGTCAAACTTATCAACAGTTTGCCTTATTAAAAGGTCTTCTTCTTTTTTAACGCAAATTCTTAAACCTCGCCCAATTTGTTGAAGTTTAGAATTTTCGCTGCCGTAATTGCTTAATTTGCAAATTGTAAAAATATTCGGATTGTCCCAACCTTCTTGTAAAGCCCAAACGGAAAAAATAAAACGAGTGGAAGATTCAAAAGAAAGTAATTTTTCTTTATCTTTCAAAATTTCATCAATTGATTCTTGTTCGTTTTTTTCAGTGTTTTTCCTATCTCCAGAAAAATAACCTTTGTGAACTTTTAAATTATTTTCATCATCAAAATCCTTCTCTAAATATTGCAGATAACTTTTAAATTCTTTTTTGTTCTTTAATTGATTAATTTGCTTTTGGCGTTCTTTTAAATATTCACTTTCAAAAATCTTTTTAACAATTGAATTTTGTGCATCTCTAAAATCTGCAATATTTCTAATAAAAAATAAAGATAATGCTTTTATTCCTTGGTTAAACAAGATTTTTTCTTTTTCAAAATGAAGTTTTATGGTGCGTGAAATCATAAACCTTAAATCATCTTCTGATAGGCTGTAAGATATAGTTTGTGGAAAATGAACTTCGCCATTTGCAAGCAAGATACTATCTTTTTTAATGGCAGTTATTACTGAATTATTAAATTTATAGCCTTGCTTTAGAGCTTCTTTTTGCCAATCACCATTTATAAGTTTTTTAACTCTAACTTCTTCTTTGTTTATCTCTTCAATAATCTCATTTTCTTTGGTTAAACCTTCTGTAAAAACTGTTATTCTTTTTACTAAGCATTGTCTAAAGGAAGAAATACTATCAAGAATATAAGCAATATTTGAAAATTGCAGAGCTTCATCTTGCTTATTCTTTGATTTATTGGCTTTTTTGTTTTTTTTAGGAAAAGTTGCTCCAAATCTTAGAAAATAATTATTAAAACCGCTGAAATATTTTTTAAAAGCATCTCCTTCAAACTTGTGTGGCTCGTCAATTATAATGATTGGGTTTAAATGCTTCAAAGCTTCCAAGTAAGTTTTGGCATTTGTATAAAGATCTTTTTCTATTTGCTGATTTATTTTGTTTTTATCTCGGTTAAATGAATCTGGAGTCATTATCAAAACCGAAAATCTTTTAGGGTCGTTAATAAATCTTTCAATAGCACTAATGTTGCTGTTTTGATAAATACCAACTTCAATTTCTTTGTCTAAAGAGGGCAGGTTTGAATAATAGGATTTAAAGTAATCTTTGGTAATTTCTAAGTTCTTTTTTGTACCTTCTCTAATTGCAATTGATGGAATTAAAATTATGAATTTTTTATAGCCAAATTTGTGATTTAGCTCAAACATTGATTTAATAAATGTAAAAGTTTTTCCAGTTCCCGTTTCCATTTTTATATCAATATTTTTTTGATATGAAAATGTTTGTGGATATGAACTTAATTCGGCATTTAATTTCATTGCTTCTTCTAAATTTTTTCTATCATTAAGGTTAGAAAAAATTTGCAATATTTTATCAATGCACTCTTCTTGGTATTGTTGAATATCAAATTTAAAAGACACCTGCTTACAAAGTAAATTATGATTTATATAAAAAATAACCTAAACCAACCCCTAAAAAAAATCAATTTTTAATAACAATTTCCAAACACTTTTTCAGAAAACTACCCAATAAAACACCCACCTTGATTTAAATTCTTAATTTCTGCAATTAATTCAAACTGTCTGTGCGTGTTAATATTTCCATAATCATCAAGGCTGGTGCTCATTTTGCTATGTCCTAAATTTTGGCTCCAAGCCTGAAATTGTTCTATGGTGCAAGTTTTTTTTCCAAGCATGCTTAAAGTGTGTCTAAAAGAATGTGGATTGAAATAAGGCAAGGCAGCATTTTCAAAAGCAAATTTAAAAATTTCTCTAACTTGCGTGGTTGTTTTCCAAAAAATTGGCTCTAATCCTTGGGCTTCAAAAGCAAAATCTTGGTTATGTGCCAACTTAGTTTTTGGAAATAGGGGGTGGTTATCATTGTAAAATTTTACCTCTTTTAAAAACTTAACCCAATCAATCACCACTTTTTCAATATCATCACCAACTGGAAAAAACTTAGTGTAAATTAATTTGCCAAATTTGGTTTTTACTCCGTCTTTTGGGTCTTGTGCAATTGATTTTGTGTAAAGGTCTAAATGCTTAATTCTAAGGCTTATAATGGCTGAATCTCTTGCCCCTGTTAAAATTGTGAAAGCAATTAAAGCACGATCTTTCTTTTCAATTTCTGTGTTTGTGGGAATCTAAAAATTACTTTTCTGATTTTTTTATTGCATTACCATTTTTTTTAGTAACGCTATCAACGTACATCTAAAAATTTTATTTGTGACGGCAGCCATATTGAGGGGGTGGGGTGGTTGATTTTGCTTGATTGGAGCGGGTGAGAAAAATAAATGTTCCCCCAATTATGCCCCCAAGATTTATTTTGAGGCTAAATTATTCATCATCAGAAATAACCCAAATTTGCTTTAAAGGCACTTCTGATTTTATTTCTTCATCTAATTTATGATAATGCTTTAAAAATTCCTCAACCAGTTCTTTTTGTTCCCAAAGTCTGATCGTAAAAAATTCATTCTTCTTTTCTTCTTTAATACTTCCCTTGAAACCTTCCCAAGAAACTAGCAAGCCAAAATCAGCTTTAACTTTTTTCATTGTTCCTGAAAGTCTGTCTAAAATATCAATTCCAACTGCAGCACCTGATTTTACTTGAATACAAATTTTTGGATTCTCAAAACCTAAATCTCCTTTTGCTGCCAAAATATCAACTCCGCCATCAGCGCCAGCATGGCTTGCGTAAGTAAAATAGCCTTTTGCTTTAAAAATGCTTTCAACCAAAGCCTCAAGCCTTTTACCTTTAAATTTGGTGAGAATTAATTTTGAAATTTGGTCAAGTGAAGTTTCTTCTAAATTAACTTCTTCATTGGCAATATTTTCTAATTGATGTTTTAAAGTGTCATTATTCGTAGTATTTTTTTTACCACTTAGAAAAGCTTTAATTCTGCTTTCAGCATCATTTCTGTTGATTTCACAAAATGTTTTAAATGCGCCAAAAGAATATAATAAATCTTGGTCAAATGAAGTTCGTGGAATTTCTTTTTCAATCCATTCGACCTTTCTTATGTGGCTGTAGGGCTTTTTCTTTGGGTCAAAAATATAATCACTAACAATTTTGCCGATTGCAATTTTTCTGCTGTTCTTTAAAGGCAATATAACTAAATCGCCAATTTTCATTTTGTTTAAATGAATCCATATTTGCGAAACCCAATTGGGCACTGATTTGGATTGCTCTTGATAAGTGTTGAGTAAAATTTCTTTTAATTGTTCTTGGGTTTTGATATTTGATAAATCGACATCCGTCAACTCTTGCCAAACCATGCAAACAACATTGTTTTCAAGAAAATAATTTTCATTTTCGCCAAATTTACCAGCTCTTGCTAAGAATAATGTCATAATAGAATTTTGATAGTTTGCTTAATTTGTAATTTTTATTGAGTCCAAAAATCAATTAAGTTTTTTATTGCTTCTTTGAATAGTTTAGGTGCTTTTACACTTAAAATTAATTCTCCATTTTGATTTAGAATAAACCCAACTTCTATTTCAACTATTTTAGTTGTATTCCCCCCATATAAAACAACTGTTCTAATAATTTTGAATTTTGGATAATATTTTTTTATGTAAAGACTCTCTATTGCTTCGTAATTTTTTAGTTCTTCTATTCCTTTTTTACGAAATTCGTATTTTTTACCTTCAATATTGATTATTTCACTTCTTCCAAAATCAATTAAAATTAAATCTGGAATACTTAAAGCCTTGCTTTTATCTCCAGCTTTGTATTGATCTCTATCGCTATATTTCTTTAAAGGAATGGGATCTCCATCTTTTGGTAAAAAATATCCTTTTTCGCATCCTGCATGATTCTCAAAAATGGATTCTCCAATGGTAAAATTTTCAACCACTAAGTGGATAAAAATAGTTCCTAACTTTTCTCCATTTTTATCATAATACCAGTAGTTTTTCCCTAGCTCTGTCTTTGGAAAAACTAAATCAGATAATTCAATATTTAACAAATTGGCAATTTGAAGAAATTTGTTATTTTTCCCAATATTGCTCTGTTTTAGACCATGTTTAGTAATGATGATCTTACCATCCCAATTAAGATTTCTTAATGTAGCAGATATTACTGTTAGAGCACCAATATTTGGATCATGAGCTAAACTACCATTTTTTTCAAGTCTGCCAGAAATTTCTATTGTATTACTATCAACAATTTTATTAATAGAAATTGGAACATTTCCTTTCGGAGCTGCTCTCATTTTGCTTTTAGATATAATAATCTCTTCTATTGTAGAAAAAGGCTTAAAAACTTCTTGATCTAGTTCTTTTCCTAGAATTTCAACTCCTAGAGTTAATAATAATCTAGTGCCAAATATATAAGTATCACTTGGATTAAGTTTTTGCTCTATTTGTAAATTATAGAGCATAATTTTTTTAATATTTGGATAATAATTATTTATAAATACGAATTTTGAACATCTTTGATATATACCAGTATTGCGGCTTTCTTTATCATCTGTTTTGGTTTCTTCAATTGCATAAATTGGTTTATCGTTAAAACTAGGTTCATTTTCTTGTAAAAATATCAAAAAATCTACGCAACTTGAAAAGCCTGAGATTGTTTTGATATAAACTTTTTCAACCTTATTACAACGAAACCCAGAAACCTCATAAGTAAATGTAAACTTACTTTTTTCTAAAATTGGAAATATTTTTATAGGATCAATAAATGCAGGAGCAGAATAATCTTTTGAAAACTTTTCAAGAATTTTTCTAATAACTTCTTTTTTTGGTCTTTCTTCAGTTAAGATCCAAAGATTATTTTTCATTTTTTAGGATATACAATTGTTCTTGAACAAATTTCTTATTTTTAGAATTGCCGTTACTATTACTTTTAAACCTTAAATAATCAAATTCTATGGTTTCTACTTTTCCAAATTGTTCTAAAGTAGAAATAATGTCTTTTGTTTTCATTATTCCTTCACTGTTATAACTTAAAATTAAGTATTTATAACAAGCTGTATTGGCTATATACTTAAGCTCTTCCAAAGCAGTTTTTGCATTACAAAATTTTGACTTTTGCTTATCGTAATTTCTTAATCCTGCTACACCACTAATTTTGGGATTATCATATTTTGCTATAGTTTCTAGCAAATGGTAATTTGGAGCGTATTGCCTTTGGTTGTATGGAGGATCTAAATAGATAATATCAGCTGTGATATTATCTATTAGTTCAACAGAATTGGTATTGTAAGAAACATTCTGTTTTGAGTTTTTTATAATTGATATAGGTCTTAAAGAAATTCTTTTGAGTGCTCTTGGATCCCATTTTTTTTGAAATGCCGCATAAACACCTGCTATATTTGCGTAAAATGGCGCTGTTTCTATTAAACAAGCCAATAATATAAAATACTCATCTTCTGATATAAGATCACTCTCTTTCCATTCTTCAATCTTTTGTCTAACTGCATCTATGAATTTTGAATTATCAGAGGTAAAATACATCCTAGGCTTTGATAGATCCTTTGTTCCTTCATCAGAATAATTATTATATATAAAGCCTTTTACTGGGGTTAAGTTATTAAGATGATTTATAACTTTCAGAAGTGAATTACTAAAAAGAGAATCATCTTTTGCATCTATAGTTTTTAGTAATTTATCAAATTTTGGATCTTCATTATTTGTTATGTAAGCTCTTTGTAAAACATAAGAAAAATATAATAAATCAGAAGAAATTACTTTATAATCACGCGTTTTAAAATACCTACCAACACTTGTTGTGCCAGAAAAGAAATCAAAAAACGATTCCCCTTTAATATCTTTTGTAATTATGGTTTGGTAAATTCTATCAACTAAATTTTCTTTATTACCTATAAATCTCATACCGTATTAGTATCAATTGTTGGTAAATAAATCTGGTTGATTTGCAACTTTGTAATCTACTTCATAATTTGTTATTAAAACTTCTGTAGTTTTATAACTGTCCTTTTCTTTAATCTGATAATTAGAATTACTGTAATTTGAATCAATATGATTGACCCGTAGATTTTTATTGTTTTTTATCCAATTTTTTAGCAACTCGTTGCTTTGTCCTTTATGTTCAATGACATTTGATAATGCAAATTTAACTTTCTTTTGATCTAAAAAATCCATTATCTCAAAAAGTCTTTTTTCTTCTTTATTAGACCAGCCTTTAAATCCTCTTTTACCATCATTATAGGTTCCAGTTGTGATTAGATAGGGAGGATCAAAATATACAAAATCTTGATTATCTAGTGATGAAAACTTGAAACCTTCAAAGGATTCAGAAGTAAACTCTGCTTCAATTGTTTTTAATTTGTTGATAAATTTTTCTAAATTTTGTTTCATAGATAGATTAAAACTACTACGATTCCTGCCAAATGGAGTATTAAATTCATGTTTATTGTTAAATCTAATTTGATGATTAAAAGAATAGGCAGCTAAAACGAATAAATCTAAAGATACTTTTTGTTGGTTATAATCATATCTGATTTTTTTATAACCTTCCTCATTCGTTAGTGATAAATTATATTTACTAATCTGTTCTTCTAGGTGGTTTATGGTATCATCTAAAGTATTTTTTCTGAAAGCTTGATACATCTCAATTAAGAACACCAAATTATCATTAAAATATACTTTGTCTGCGTTGACATTTATTCCAACATTGCAACCACCTGCAAAAATATCTACAAATCTATTTATTTTAGAGGGAAAAAGTGGTATAATTTGGTTTAGTAATTTATACTTTCCGCCTATGTAATTTAGAGGTGATTTAATGTTTTGGTGTTTATGGTTTGTCATGTGGTGATCATTAAATTTGTTAACTTATTTAAAAGTTTCATTTTATATACTAATTATTACAAAATTTCTTTAAACTATATTGTATTGGCAGTTCTAATAACTAGATCAGTAAGAAAATGGTATATAATTTAAACTTCTGTTTCAGATTAGTTTTTAGGTTTTTAATTTTGCAAATGATAAAAAAAAAATCAAATTCTAATAACAATTTCCAAACACTTTTTCAGAAAACTACCCAATAAAACACCCACCTTGATTTAAATTCTTAATTTCTGCAATTAATTCAAACTGTCTGTGCGTGTTAATATTTCCATAATCATCAAGGC
>VHBV01000026.1 GCA_016882165.1 Candidatus Pelagibacterales bacterium | reverse complement strand
GCTTCCGCGTTTTATTTTACTTCGTAAAAACACTTATAACCCAAGTTGAGCTACGGGTGCATGTATTGTGAAACACTTCGTTGCTTTTTTCGTCAAACTTTGTTTGACTCAAAGACAACTTGTGCCAGGGCGAGCGGCACAGCCTTCGCCCGTTATTCGCTTAAAACGCTTCCGCGTTTTATTTTACTTCGTAAAAACACTTATAACCCAAGTTGAGCTACGGGTGCATGTATTGTGAAACACTTCGTTGCTTTTTTCGTCAAACTTTGTTTGACTCAAAGACAACTTATTCCTGTCTTACTGTCATCCTGAGCAAAGCGAAGGATCTCAGGATGATATTATTGTTGCAACAAACAAACAGTATATTTCAAAACTAGTTTTACAAGCTATGCAAACAAAATTTTATTCAGATTCAGCAACTTTACGTTTCTTTTCATTAATTTCCACTACTTTATCATCCGATTTAGCAGATTTTTTATTTTTAAAAATTCCCAATTTTTCTCTTACTAAATTTTCAATTTCTTCAGCAATTTTAGGATTTTCTTTTAAGTATGTTTTAACGTTTTCTTTACCTTGTCCAATTTTATTGCCTTTGTAAGCATACCAAGAACCTGATTTTTCAACAATATCATGTTTTGTTGCAAGATCAATAACTTCTCCAATTCTTGAAACACCTTCTCCATAGATAATTTCGAAGTCAGCAGTTTTGAAAGGAGGAGCAACTTTATTTTTTACAACTTTAACTTTAGTTTCGTTACCTAAAACTTCTTCTTGATCTTTAATTGCTGTACCACGACGAATATCAAGACGAACTGAAGCATAAAACTTTAAGGCATTACCACCAGTTGTTGTTTCTGGAGATCCAAACATAATACCTATTTTCATTCTGATTTGGTTGATGAAAATTACGGTAGCATTAGTTTTAGAAACTGTTGAAGTTAACTTTCTTAAAGCTTTACTCATCAAACGTGCTTGTAAACCCATTTGGTTATCAGCCATACCACCTTCAAGTTCAACTTGTGGAACAAGTGCTGCAACCGAGTCAATAATGATAAGATCTACTGCACCAGAACGCACCAAAGTATCAGCAATTTCAAGAGCTGCTTCACCATTATCTGGTTGAGAAATAATCATTTCATCTAAATTAATGCCTAGATTTTTAGCATAAGATGGATCAAAAGCATGTTCCGCATCAACAAATGCACAAGAAAGTCCTGCTTTTTGTGCTTCAGCAATTGCATGCAATGTTAGTGTAGTTTTTCCAGAGCTTTCTGGACCATAAATTTCGATAATTCTGCCTCTTGGATATCCACCAACACCAAGAGCAACGTCCAAAGCCAGTGAGCCACTTGGAATTACTTCAATATCAGTTATAGGTTTTGCACCAA
This sequence comes from Candidatus Pelagibacterales bacterium, assembly GCA_016882165.1. GTDB lineage: Bacteria > Pseudomonadota > Alphaproteobacteria > Rickettsiales > UBA1997 > UBA2645. The sequence goes on along the minus strand of VHBV01000026.1, from coordinate 10,395 downwards.
ATTTCATGGCAGAGCCTTTACCAAATTGTTTATCAATTTGTGATAATGCGGCTTCTAATGCTTTTTTACGATCGCTCATAAATTTTCTCCTTTTTTGGTTAAGTTATGTGGTTAATTAAAAAACTTAAGGACTATGTGATGGTTTTTTTGTGGTGTTTTTAAATTACTTTAAGATTCTAGTGAGCTTATTTTCCTAGAAGCTTAAGCATTGTTTCACCCAAAGCAGCCGGACTATCAGCAACAGAAATATCAGCTGATTTCATAGCTTCAATTTTATCTTCAGCACCACCTTTTCCACCAGAAATAATAGCACCAGCATGGCCCATTCTTCTTCCTGGAGGAGCTGTTCTTCCAGCAATGAAGCCAACGCAAGGTTTCTTACGACCTTTTTTAGCTTGTTCTTTCAAGAAATAAGCAGCTTCTTCTTCATCAGATCCACCAATTTCACCAATCATAATCATTGCTTGTGTTTCTGGATCAGATAAGAACATGTCTAAGCAATCAATAAAGTTAGTTCCGTTAACTGGATCGCCACCAATACCGATACAAGTTGTTTGACCAAGTCCTGCTTTAGTAGTTTGGTGAACTGCTTCATAAGTAAGAGTTCCTGAACGAGAAACAATACCAATTGAACCTTTTTTGTGAATGTGACCAGGCATGATACCGATTTTGCATTCTTCAGGAGTAATAACACCCGGACAGTTTGGTCCTACTAATCTTGATTTTGAACCAGATAAAGCTTTTTTCACTTTAACCATATCAAGAACAGGAATTCCTTCAGTGATACAAATGATAAGTTCAATTTCAGCATCAATTGCTTCCAATATTGCATCAGCTGCAAATGGAGGCGGAACATAGATTACTGAAGCATTAGCATCAGTTTTTTTACGAGCATCATGTACTGTATCAAAAACTGGTAAGTTTAAGTGAGTTGTTCCACCTTTTCCTGGCGTAACACCACCAACCATTTTAGTTCCATAAGCAACTGCTTGTTCAGAGTGAAATGTACCTTGAGCACCAGTGAAACCTTGGCAGATAACTTTTGTATTTTTATTAATTAAAACTGACATTTTTTAAAAAATTTAGGTTATTTAACGGCTGCAACGATTTTTTGAGCAGCATCGGATAAATCATTAGCAGGAATGATTGCAAGACCTGATTTAGCAAGAATTTCTTTGCCCAAATCAACATTCGTTCCTTCAAGACGAACAACCAAAGGAACGCTTAAGTTAACTTCTTTAGCTGCTTCTAAAATACCGTTAGCAATAATATCGCAACGCATAATTCCGCCAAAAATATTAACCAAAATTCCTTTAACGTTAGGATCAGACAAAATAATTTTGAAAGCCGCAGTAACTTTCTCACGAGTTGCTCCACCACCAACGTCTAGGAAGTTTGCAGGAGATGAACCGTAAAGTTTGATGATATCCATTGTAGCCATTGCAAGACCAGCACCATTAACCATACAGCCAATTTTACCGTCCATTTTGATGTAGTTTAGATCATATTTTGATGCTTCAATTTCAAGAGGCTCTTCTTCATCTAAATCACGCAACTCTCTGATTTCTTCATGACGGTGCAAAGCGTTGTCATCAAAATTATATTTTGCGTCTAAAGCGATGATATCACCTTCTGCAGTTTCAACCAAAGGATTGATTTCAAGCTGAGATGCATCAGTTTCAATAAAGGCCTTATACAATGAGAAAATTAATTTGATGAATTTTTTCAAAGTTTCACCACTTAATCCTAAACCAAAACCCAATTTTCTTGCGTGGAATTGTTGAATTCCAGAAGCAGCATCAACAGAAACTGTAATGATTTTTTCTGGGCTATGAGCAGCAACTTCTTCAATTTCCATACCACCTTCAGTTGATGCCATGAAAACAACAGTTTTAGTTTTGCGATCAACAACAGCTGATAAGTAATATTCTTTTTTGATATTTGAACCAGCTTCTACATAAAGTCTTTTAACAACTCTTCCTTCAGGACCAGTTTGATGAGTAACCAAGGTCATACCTAAGATTTCAGAAGCTTTTTCTTTCACTTCTTCAACTGATTTAACGACTTTTACACCACCACCCTTACCACGTCCACCAGCGTGAATTTGAGCTTTTACTACGAAAAATTTATTTCCTGAAGCTTCTAGCGCTTTAGCAGCTTCAACGGCTTCTGGTACATAAAAAGCTACATGACCTTCCGGCACAGCAACTCCGAATTTTTTAAGCAGGGCTTTTGCCTGATATTCATGAATATTCATGTTTATTTTAAATTGAAATTAAACAAAGATTTACAAAAGAGGGCGAGCATTGTAGGTTTATTTTTTAACTTGGCAACAGTTTTTGAAAAACACATGAAACAAAACATCTTAATAACAAGACCACATAATCAATCAAAAGAGATTCTAGAGTTTCTTCAAGATAGTAACTGTGATGTTTTTATTGAACCAATTTTTACTGTTCAAAATATTTCTTTTACTGAACAAGACTTGGAAATTTTAAAACAAAAAAGATATGATGCTATTATTATAACAAGCCTAAATGCAGCACAAAATGCTCTTATAGCACTTTCTGATTTAAAATTTGATCAAAAAATAAAAATTTTTGTTGTTGGCAAAAAAACTGCTCAGCTTTTCTTGAAAGCTGGATATAAAAATGTCTTTTATCCGCAACAAGAAAATGCTAAAAATCTACAGAAACTAATTATTGAAAATACAAAAACATCACAAAACTTTTTATATTTTTGTGGCGAGCTTATAACGCTGGACTTTAAGCAAGAATTAAACAAATATAATATTTCCGTTGATAAAATTGTCTCTTACAAAATTGTTCCTAATCAATTTTTCTCAGAGCAATTTTTACAAGAAATTAAAAGAAAAAATTTTGATTTTGCACTACTATACTCAAAAAATAGTACTAAAATATTTTATGACTTATTAGATAAGCATAATCTAAAAGAAGCTTTCCAAAATACGGAATTTGTTTGTTTAAGCGAAGAAATTAAAATTTTCGCGCAGCAATTAGGACAGCAATTAGTTTTTAAAAACTCAACAACTTTTGCTAAAAATTTAATTCTAAATAAATTTTATGACTGAAGAAAATGTCTCTGGAAATCAGACAAATAAAAAAAGCAATAAGCTTGTAATAATTATAGTCTCGGTTTTTGTATTTATAATTGTATCTTCTTATTTCGCTTTTTCTTATCTGCAAAAATCAAACAACAAAAATGGGCATAATTCAGCAAAATCGAACAATTCAGATGATGGAATTTTTGACATTTCAGAAGAATATTTGAATTCGCCAGAAGAAAATCCTAATGACTTAACTGAAATTTCGATTGCTGAGCTTCAAGAAAAAGGTTCAGAGTTTGTTTACCAAATGTTGTTAAAAAATCAGATTCAAATTAACGAACTAAGAACTCAAATAAAGGTTTTGAGAGAAGATTTTGAAAAATATAAAAGTCGTGAAACTTTCTCTAAAATGGTTTTTTCTTACATTAATTTGAGACAAAAAGTTTTTGCCAAAAATTTTGCTAATCAAACATTTGATGAGAATCTACAAGATATTGAAACTATTTCTATTCTTGATTCTAACCTACATGAGAAAGTTATGCAATTACGACCAATTTTAAAAGATTTTATTGGTTCAGAAAAACTAATTAGTGATTTCAAAGTCTTAATTCCAGAAATTATTGCAACAAAAAACGACATAGGAGAACAACAAAGTTTCCTTTTCAAAATTCGTCATAAAATTTCTCAATTAATTGTGATTAGAAGAATTGATGAAAAGAATCCAAACGATATTGATTCTATTGTGGTTAGAATTGAAAAATTGTTGAAAGAACAAAATTATCAAGAAGCAATGCAAAACTTGTTAATGCTAGATCAATCTTATCATCAAATAACTGCCGACTTTTTGGTTAAACTTAATGTGGCAGTTGAGTTACAAAGAATTGATTCCGATATTTTATCTTACTTAAAAACCTTGAATTAAATATGCTTAAAACTTTGTGGTTTTTGTTCATTGCTTTTTTGATAAGCGTCTCTTTTGCTTGGATTTTAGAGAGCAACGGGGAAGTATTAATTACATGGCTTGGCTATGAAATTAGAACTAATGTTTTGATTGCAATTTTACTGACTTCTCTTGCAACACTTTTTATTTGCGCAGTTTCTTATTTGGCTGCAAGAGTTTTAACAATTGGATTTCCATCTGTTTTCAAACTTCTTTTCAAGAAAACCCATGTTAGAAAACTAGAAGATTTAATTAAAAAACATCGCAAAGGATTTGATGAGCTTTCTGAATTGCTTATGGCAATTGAATTAAAAGATAAAAAAGCTTCAGAATCATTGTATAAAAGTTCTTCCAAATTAATTAAAACCCAAAAATTAAATGCATTTTTACTGGGAAAAATTGAACTTGAAAATAAATCTTATGAAAAAGCAGAAAAACTTTTTGCCAGCATTGAAAATAGTAAATATTCAAAAATTTTAGTTTTAAAATCAAAATTCAAATCATCATTAGATAAAAAAGATGATCTATCAGCAATTGCCTATGCTCAACAAATTCTATCAGTAAAAAAAGATAATATTGAAATTGCTCAAGAACTTTTCATTCTTTACAAAAAACAAGGTTTATGGAAAGAAGCAAAATCTTTAATCAAAGAATATGGACAAGATAAATTTCTAAACGATCTACAAAAAAGAGATGCTGCAGTTATAAATACTGCAATTGCTTTTGAACATTATCGCAATAAAGAATTTTGGTCAGCGATAAAATATGGTAATTTAGCTTTAAAAGCCGAAGAAAATTTTCTACCAGCAATAGAAATTATTCTAAAATGCTGGATAAAAAAAGGCTTTATTTTTAAAACAAAATGGATGATCAAAAAATTATGGGAGAAAAATCCTCATATAGTTTTAGCCGAAATTTTTGACCTAACAAACCACAAAATTAGTGCAGATAAAAGAATTAGCGAAATGAAAAGATTAGTATCAAAAAATAAAGACAGCTATTTATCTAAACTTGCAATTGGTTTAAGCGCTTTTAGAGTAAAAAAATTCAATATTGCAAATGAATTCTTGCGCCTATCACTATTATCTGAGAAAACTCATAGAGGTTACAAACTTCTTGCTTGTACTCAAAAATATTTGAAAAATAATATTGAAGCCGAACAAAATTTACACAAAGCTGCAATGATTCAAGATGATTTGCATTATTCTTGTAGCAGCTGCCATATATCAACATCTCAATGGTCGGCAAGATGCAAATCTTGTGATTCTTACGACTCATTAGAATGGCTTTTATAAATTTAAAATAAAATTAAAATGACTGAAAATCTTGCTCAAATTATTGAAAAAGCTTTTGAAAATAGAAACGAAATTAATCTTTCAACAACTGGTGAAATTCGCAATTCAGTAAATGAAACTCTTGCCTTACTTGATCGTGGTGAAATAAGAATTTGTGAAAAGAAAAACGGCATTTGGCAAGTTAATCAATGGATTAAAAAAGCAATTTTACTTTCTTTTAGACTTAATGATAACTTTTTAAGCAAAAACCAATCTTCATCAAATGGCGACTCTTTAACTCATTTTGACAAAGTTGCTTTAAAATTCTCTAACTGGAGTGAAGAAGACTTTCGCAAAGCTGGATTCAGAGCGGTTGCTGGAGCAGTTGTCAGACACTCAGCTTTTATTGCAAAAAATGTTGTTTTAATGCCTTCTTTTGTCAATCTTGGCGCTTATGTCGATGAAGGAACTATGGTTGACACTTGGGCCACAGTTGGATCTTGCGCACAAATTGGTAAACATTGTCATATTTCTGGAGGAGCTGGAATTGGTGGAGTTTTAGAACCTTTGCAGGCAAATCCTGTAATTATTGAAGACAATTGCTTTATCGGTGCAAGAAGCGAAATTGCAGAAGGTGTAATTGTTGAAACTGGATCGGTAATTTCAATGGGAGTTTACATTGGATCTTCTACAAAAATCATTGATCGTGAAACTGGCGAAATATTTTACGGAAGAGTTCCTGCCTATTCGGTAGTTGTTCCTGGAAATATTGCTTCTAACAAAGGTGATAAAAACTTATCACTATATGCAGCAGTAATTGTAAAAAAAGTTGATGAAAAAACTCGCTCAAAAACTTCTGTAAACGAATTATTACGCGACTAAAATTCAAGATAACGAAAAGATGTTTTTTGATGCTAAGTTTTTAACTATTTTAGCTTTTGCAATTGTGACAATAATTGTTATCTTTTGCACAAAAGACAAAGTAAATGTTGTTGCTGGAGTTATTTTTTCTTATTTCATTTTTTTGCTTCTTTTAAACTTGGTAATCTCAAATTATGAAGTAATAAAAGAAGCAACAATTATAACCACCTTCTATTTTGCCTGCATTTTAACAATTACTATCAGCAATTTTTCTCTAAATAATTTCAGAATTAATTTAAAACAAATTCCAATTTTATTGGTATTTCTTGTACCTTTAATTATGACAACATTTCTAATGTTTTTTATTAGCAAAAATGTTGAAAAAATTAATCAAATATTCGACCAAAATAAGTTTGAGCAACAAAAATCAGTGATCTTTGGATCAAGTAATTTAGGAAATAAAAGCAGTTTAGAAATTATCAATGAAAATAACAAATTTACAAACTTAGCTCAGAAAAAAAGTTATGCTGACAACTCAAGAATGTCTTATTTTAAAGAACGCTTGTCAAAAAATTCTCTGTTACAGAACTTTTCTATAGTAATTTTAATTATAAGTGGAAGTTTAGTGACTTCTGCAATATTTTTTCACCGCAAGGAGATTTAAAAAAGCGTTAATTTGGTGAATAAAGAATGACAAGCAACAAATTACCCAAACTTTAATCAATTATGATTTACAAAATATTTCGCCCCACAATTTTTCAAATTGATCCTGAAATTACGCATAATTTAGCCATAGATTTTTTACGCTTTTGTCCAAAAACTGCCACGCTTTTTTGTCTTAACCGCGAATATGATAACTTACAAGTAAAAGAGTTTGGACTTCAATTCAAAAATCCAGTTTTAATGGCTGCTGGTTTTGATAAAAATGCCCAAGTTGCATTAACGCTGGAAAAATTTGGATTTGGTGCAGTTGAATGCGGCACTGTAACACCAATTGCACAGCAAGGAAATGAAAAACCAAGAATTTTCAGACTTAAAGAAGACAAAGCAATTATCAATCGTCTTGGATTTAACAACTTAGGAGCTGACATTTTTGCTGAAAATATCAATGAAATTAGCAACAAAATTCAAATTCCTTTGGGCATCAACATTGGTAAAAATAAAGATACTGAAAATGCTCTAGAAGATTATTTGCCGCTTCTTGAAAGATTCTATAATAAGGCTTCTTACATCACTATAAATATTTCTTCGCCAAACACTAAAAACTTACGCGATTTGCAAAAACAAGATCACTTAGATTTATTTTTAAACGAAATAATGAAGAAAAAAAATGAACTAAAAGATAAAAATGGTAAAGACGTTGCACTTCTACTAAAAGTTGCACCAGATTTAAATTTAGATGAGCAATATAACATTGCAGAAATTGTCATGAAAAATTCAGTTAACGGCATGATAATCAGCAATACAACTATTGACCGCAACTTAAATTTAAAAAGTAAAAACTTTTCAGAAACCGGTGGTTTAAGTGGAAAACCATTACTAACGAAATCTAACGACGTATTGAAAAACTTCTATAAGTTTACAGATGGTAAAGTTCCATTAATTGGAGTTGGTGGTATTTCCTCAGCTGCCGATGCTTACGAAAAAATTAAATGTGGAGCTTCTTTAGTTCAAATTTACTCTGCTTTTATATATGAAGGTTTTGGCTTAGTTGAAAAAATTAAAAAAGAATTAAGCAAAATGGTTGAAAAAGATGGCTTTAAAAATATTTCAGAAGCTGTTGGAGTTAATTTTAATATGCAAAAATTATAATTTTTCAAAATAAAATCTAATATGAAAATTGCCATTAGTCATTTAAGCGTAAGTAAAAGTGGTTTAGCTTTTGATTCAAGAAACGGAGACAGCTATCAAATCAACGAATCTGCAACTTTAATTATTTCTTTGCTGCAACAAGATAAAACAATTAAAGAAGTTTCAGAAGTTATAGCTAAAAACTACAATCTTAGTCACGAACAAGCTCTTTCCGATGTTTTAGAATTTCAGAATAATCTTTTTATAAACGGACTGATAAAATAAAATGAAGAAAGTTATTGGAATTTCTGGAATTAACGCAACAGACAACCCGGGTCCAGGTTGTGGAGTTGCAAGAAGCCTTATTGAAACTGAAAAAGACTTAAACCTAATTGGAATTAGCTATGATGTAAATGATCCAGGAAATTATCTTCCTAATCTTTTTTCCAACAGCTTTTTGATGCCTTATCCAAATGAAGGTTTTGAAGTAACTTTAAATTCTTTACAAGAAATCAAACAAAAATCAGGTCTTGATATAATAATACCCTGTCTTGATGTTGAGCTTCCTTTGATGATAAAAAATCAAGATTATTTAGCTAAAATTGGGATAAAAACCTTACTTCCAACTATTGAGCAATTTGAACTACGAAACAAAGAACATCTAACTCAACTTAGCAAAGAAATTGGATGTTTACATCCAAAAACAACAACTATTTTCAATATATCAGAACTAGCTGAAGAACTTAGAAACTATGATTTTCCAGTAATAATTAAGGGAAAATATTACCAAGCTTTTACTTGCTATAACGTTGAAAATGCTATTCTAAAAGCAACAGAAATTGCTGCAAGCTGGGGTTTTCCAATTTTACTACAGGAAAGAGTAAGCGGACAAGAAGTGAATATGATTGCTCTTGCCAACAAAGAAGGAAAAGTCAAAGGAAGGGTTGCTATAAAAAAGCAGCTAACAACAAATATTGGAAAAGTTTGGACTGCAGTATCAATTAAAGATAATAGACTTGAGAAAATTTGTGATTCTTTTGTTGAAAAAACAAAATGGCGTGGACCTTTTGAATTAGAGTTTATAAGCAACCAAGAAGGAGTATATCTAATTGAAATTAATCCTCGTTTTCCAGCTTGGGTTTATTTTGCAAGCGCAATTGGAATAAACTTGCCTAAAATGCTCTTAGAAATTTTAGAAAATGGAGATTGTGAAAACAATTTTGATTATCCATTTGGGAAATATATGGTGCGCTATTCTGCCGAGTTTGTAAGCGACTTAGAACCATTTCAAAATTTAATTTCTTATAAAAACCGCAACGGATTATGAAACAATATTTAAAACCAAGCATTGTAAAAGTAAGCAATCCTCTGTATTTGAAACATGGTAGCTTGGGTCAAGATTACCAATTTATAAGAAATACTATAGAAGACGTTAAAATATCTGATTTGGTGGAAAAATTTGGCTCACCTTTGTTTGTTTTTTCAAAGAAAAAATTAAAAGAAAAATTTCGTGACGCAAAAAAAGCAATGTCTGAGATTTATCCAAATGTTTGTTTTGGATGGAGTTATAAAACCAACTACTTAAACGAAATTTGCAATAGTTTTCATGAAGAAGGTTCTTGGGCAGAAGTTGTAAGCGAGTTTGAATATGATAAAGCACGTGCTCTTGGAATTCCAGGAGATAAAATTATATTTAATGGACCATTTAAATCAAAAAAATCATTAACAAAAGCTGTAGAAGAAAATTCTCAAATTCACATCGATCATTTTGACGAAATTTCTGATATTGAAGAAATTGCCAAATCTTTAAATAAAAAAGTTGCCGTTGGAATTAGAATTAATTTTAACTGTGGCATTTATCCCGCATGGTCACGCTTCGGCTTTAATTTAGAAAATGGTCAAGCAATTGCAGCTATTCATAAAATATTGCGATCATCTTTTCTAAAAGTGAACGGTATACATTGCCACATTGGTACATTCATAACTGAACAGAAAGCTTATGGTAAAGCGCTTGAAAAAATGATTGGTTTTATGACTGAAGTTGAAAAGCTTGTAGGATATGAACTTGAATTTATTGATCTTGGCGGAGGTTTTGCTAGTAAAAATTACCTAAAAACTGTTTACCAATCTCCAGAAATTAGTGTCCCAAATATTGAAGATTACGCAGATGAAATTGGCAAACATCTTGATTTACTAAAAAATCGCAAAAATCCTCCAAAATTAATTTTTGAGCTTGGTCGTCACTTAGTTGATGAAGCTGGTTTTTTAATAACATCAGTTGTTGCAGATAAACTTTTATCTGATGGTCGTCGTTCTTATGTTTTAGATGCTGGAGTTAATCTTTTATACACTTCAACTTGGTACAAATTTAAAATAGAATTAGAAGAAGAAACTCAAGGCATCTTAGAGCCCTCTATTTTATTTGGTCCACTTTGTATGAATATTGATGTAGTAAATGAAGC
>VHBV01000025.1 GCA_016882165.1 Candidatus Pelagibacterales bacterium | reverse complement strand
GAAACTCCCTTCAGTGAAAACACATCACCAAGAGTTATGTGATTCCAAAGTGAAAGTTGATCCACATTTCTTTTGAATTAAGACAAGATACTAAAATTGACAGGTACCCAAATAAGTAGACAATTACTACCTTCCAATTTATTTCTTTTCTAGCAAAAAATAAGCCTTAAATTAATTAGAATTATTTTAACTAGTCAGGAAATTTAATATTAATGGAGCTTATTTTAATTATGAACCATATTCAAAATTTGACTCAAGAACTTACAAGAATTGGTTTCAAAGTGGAGATAAATGAGAATGTAATTGTTGTAATTGGGGTTGAAGATATTTTGTACCGTAATTTTTCTAATAGAATAGTTTCAAAGGAAGATTTTTTAAAACTACTTGAAGTTTTGCAGGTTGTTATTGAAGTTGATGATCCCGAATTGCAAAATCCTAAGTTTTTATTTCAAAACTGCTCTCTTAAAGTTTATTTTGAAGGTTGGGATTTCTTTGAAATTGCAAAAATGGTAAAGTTTGATATTGCAATAGTTTTGAATGAGTCCGGAATTTTTAATGGTATGGGTTTTGAAATTCCAAAAGATCACTCTGAAGTTATTGTTCCTTAGGTTTTAGTCCTATTCTGCCAATTCCAGGAAGTTTTAAAGCTGGCTTTAAAAAATCAATGCCAAATGAAATTCCAATTATATTAATTTCAATACCTTCAATAACTCCTAAACTTATTCCAAACATTCCAAAAAAAGAAAATTGTATACCAGTTTTAGATTCAGAAAGAGCAAAAAATTTTACACCATTTTCGTCGCATAACCAATCTTTTCCAATTGCATTATTTGGTAATGAAATTTTTATTTCTGGAATTTGTCGAACAATATAGGAAATAAAAGTGTTACTATTTGGTCCCGGATATGCACGATAGAATTTCTGATAAGGATAAGTTTTTGTGGCTTGGTAAATTTTAGGTATAATTTTCTCGGCTTTTTCTCCAGATTGAGAAAAAATTATTTCAGGCTTTGCATCATACCAATTTCTGTCGGGCAAGTCTTCTTGCATTACCATAACTCCATCAGATCCAAAGTGAGTTCCCCACAAAACAACGTAGTGAACTAAATAACTTTCGGCATTTTTTTCTTTTGTTGCAATCCATAAATGTTGGCTGAATTTTCCACGCCAAGAATAAGCTTTTGCTGAGTAAATCTGAATTTTTGCTTCAGGTGTATCAGAAGCTAATTCAACAAGATTTGCACTTTCTCTTGAAGCTTCATTCCAAGTACGGTTACTTGCTTTTGGGTTAAAGTAAATTAAAGAAGCAAAAACTAGAATAGTTAAAAAAATTAACATTTTAATGATTGATATTTTATTGCTTATGTTTCTCAACAAGTCTGAATAAAAATGGGTTGATAGCTATTGAAATTATTGCGCTGGCAATAACCATGTCATAAACAATATTTGAGAAAAAGCCTAATTTCAGAGCAAGCGCTGCTAAAATAAAAGAAAATTCTCCTATTTGGGCAAGACTGACGGACATTATCAAAGAATTATGAGATCCATGACGAAATAGTCTCATAATAAAGTAGGTAGTAAATAATTTTCCAAATACAACAAGCATAAAAGCTACTAAAACTAAAATTGGTTCTTCCAGAATTACTGTTGGGCTAAACAACATTCCAGCAGAAACAAAAAATAGAACGGCAAATATATCACGTAATGGAAGTGATTTTTCAGCTGATTTTCGACCAATTTCACTTTCATTCAAAACAAATCCTGCCATAAAAGCACCAAGAGCAAAAGAAGCTCCAAATAAAGTGTAAGCTATAAAGGCAAATCCACAAGAAATTGCAATTACGCCTAAAACCATTAATTCTCGGGATTTAGTTTTGGCAATTTCAACTAAAAGTCTTGGTAATATTTTCTTACCAGCAAAAATCATAACAACTATGAATGCTGCAACTTTTATTAAGACATCAAAAATTATTTCGAATATGAAGTGCATTTCTATGTTTTTTCCTTGTGCTGAAATCTCTGCAAAAACTGGTAAAGATACTAAAACCATAATCATTATTACATCTTCAACAATTAGCCAACCAATAGCAATTTTTCCTGGATAGCTGTCTGATAATCTGTGTTGTTCTAAAGCTCTTAAAAGAACTACAGTACTTGCAACAGAAAGTGTAATACCAAATACTAAGCTTTCTACAAAATCATGTTTTAAATATATTGCCACTATGAAACACAGAAAAGTTGTCACTGACATTTGAATTAATGCACCAGGAATAGCTGTTTTGTGAACTCTTAAAAGGTCCTTTGTAGAGAAATGTAGTCCAACTCCAAACATTAAAAGTATCACCCCAATTTCAGCTAATTGCTCGGCTAATTTAATATCGGCAACAAAGCCCGGTGTGTTTGGTCCTAAAACTATTCCGGCCACAACATAACCTAAAATAGTTGGTAATTTCATTCTATTTGCTAAAAGACCAAATAAAAATGCTAAAACTATGCTACTTACTATTGTGGTAATTAAAGGATATGATTCGAGCATTTTTTGTCTTCAAATTAGGGTTAGTATATTAGACACTGTTAGCTAATTATTAATTTTAACAAAATCTTCACTGCCGTTAGAGCGATGAAGCTCAGAAACGATTGGTCTGATTTGTCATATCTCATTGCCAAGCGTTTATTTTCTTTAAGTTTTCCGAAGAAGATCTCGATTTTTCTTCTGAGTTTATAGAGTGGTTTATTGTAAATTATCGTGGCTTTCCTGTTCTTCCTTCCGGGAATTACAGGAGCGTTGTTGTTTGATCTGAGATATTCTCTGTGCTCATCAGAGTCATATCCCATATCTTCAAGAACACTGCAGTTCACAACGTCTTTTGTGAGTTCGTTTGCAACAGTCACATCAGCAACATTGCCGCCAGTTAAAAGACCTTCAACAAGGTGACCGTCAGGCAGTTATTGCCAAGTGAAACTTGGTGGTAATTCCACTTACGTTTCTACCCTTCGTTTGAAGCCCCCTTTTAATCCGCCTCCGTGTCGATGAACTTTCATGGTGGTGCTATCTGCCATTACGAAGTTAATCGTAACGACTTTAAGTCGCTGCAACTCTTGTAAAACCATCCACCACAGACCTCGATCACTGCCTTTTTTAAAGCGGAGATAAACGCTGTGCCAGTAACCGTAAACTTCTGGTAAATCTCTCCAGGGATTGCCAGTTCGAAGTACGTAAAGAGCAGCACAGAAGACTTGGTAATTGTTTATTTTCTGAGGTCTTCCTGCCGCTGAATAAAAACTAACGATTAACGGATTGATCTTCTCGTTGAAGAACTCTTCCGAAATTGGGTAAAGTCTTTTTTCCATTGCTTCTACCTCGCTTCTTGGTTAAAAAAATAAAGAATATAATGAAAAAAATAATTAGCTAACAGTGTCTACAAATAATCCTAGGATTTATTTTGAAATTTCTTTTTCTAAATTTCGGCTAATCTCATCTAAAAATTCTTCGGTATAGAGATAATGTTGAGAGTGTTCTACATCATTTTTGTAAATACAAACTGCTAAATCTTTGGTCATCTTTCCTGATTCAACAGTTTTAATACAAACTTTTTCAAGTTTATTACAGAAATCTATTAGATCTTGGTTATTATCAAGTTTGCCGCGGAATTCCAAGCCTCTTGTCCAGGCAAAAATTGACGCAAGTGGGTTAGTTGATGTTGGTTTTCCTTTTTGATGTTCACGATAATGACGAGTTACTGTTCCATGAGCTGCTTCGCTTTCCATTATTTTTCCATCTGGTGTTATTAAAACTGAGGTCATTAAACCAAGAGATCCAAAACCTTGAGCCACAGAATCAGACTGAACATCGCCATCATAATTTTTACAGGCCCATATAAATTTACCATTCCATTTAAGTGCGCTTGCAACCATGTCATCAATTAAACGATGTTCGTATGTTATATTAGCAGCAGCAAATTTTTCTTTAAATTCTGACTCATAAATTTCGGCAAAAATATCTTTAAATTTGCCGTCATATTTTTTCAAAATAGTGTTTTTTGTTGAAAGATAAAGAGGCCACGCTTTTTGTAGCGCTAAATTAAAGCAAGAATAGGCAAATCCTTTGATAGATTCCTCCGTATTATACATTGCTAGTGCAATTCCAGCACCTTTGAATTTATAAACTTCATGCTCAATTATTTCACCATTTTCACCTTCGAATTTAATTGTAAGTTTTCCTTTTGATGGAACCACAAAGTCTGTTGCTTTATATTGGTCACCAAAAGCGTGTCTACCAACAATTATTGGAGATGTCCAATTCGAAACAATTCTTGGTACATTTTGGCAAACAATTGGTTCACGAAATACAGTTCCATCAAGAATATTACGGATTGTACCATTTGGGGATTTCCAAATTTCTTTTAAATTAAATTCTTTTTTTCTTGCTTCATCAGGTGTTATAGTCGCACATTTAATTCCAACTCCGAATTCTTTTATAGCATTTGCAGCATCAATTGTAACTTGATCATTTGTTGCATCACGGTTTTGAATAGATAAGTCAAAATACTTAATGTCACAATCGATGTAAGGTGTAATTAGTTTTTCTTTAATTAATTTCCAGATAATGCGAGTCATTTCGTCACCATCTATTTCTACAACTGGGTTTTTTACCTGAATTTTTTTCATAATATTTACTTAGCAAATATGTTTTTAAGAAATTGGCTCGAAGAATCCGTTATCAACGTTAAAACCAAGTAAAGCACCTCTTTCGGCATTAAAGTGCCAACCAAAAATATTTAATTTATTTTCTTGAATACGTTTGGCAACGTAAGGATATTCTATTAAATTTCTCAAAGAAATTACTATTGATTCATGTTCGCATGCTTTTAATTGTTCTTCTTCACTTTTATCACCTAACTGTGATTTTACAGCTTCTTTTGCATCTTGAGCAACTGAAAGCCATGTTTTCATTGATTCAGAAAGATTTTTTCCAGAAGAAAATTTATCAGACATCATCATTTTTATGCCTTCGCATTTTGCATGACCAAGAATGATAATATTTTCTACCTCAAGTATTGTAACAGCATATTCTATTGCTGATAAAATACCATGAGTGCCGTGTTTATCATATTTTGGAACTAAGCCACCAATGTTGTTAATTACATATAACTCACCAGGATTTGTAGCAAAAATTTCTGCTGGGGCCATTCTAATTTCTGCACATGAAATAACCATTGTTGTTGGTTTATGACCCTGTTCAATTAAATGTCTTATGATGTCTTTTTGTCTTTCAAAAGTTGTTGATTTAAAAACTCTGAAACCGCTTATAAGTTTTGAGATATTTGCCATTTTTACGAAAGAAATTTATTATTTATTATGTCTAAATGATAGTTTAGTTTCTTAGAAAACTTATAAGCAAGAAAAAATCAAAATTATTTCTTTTTACTACATCTTCAAAGCAAGCGCCATGAAAAATTACTTTACAATTTGTTTTACTACAATTGAAAAAATTTTTTATTTCTCAGGAATGCAAAAAATTAGTATAAGCAAATAAGCATTTTTCATAATATTCTAAAATTCTATATCAAATAGAATTGGGTTATACAAATTGTGCAATTGCATATTAGATCAAGGTTTTTTAAAGTTATATTCTCTTTATAAATCTATAAATTTAAAAAAACTAAGTCATGTCACAAGCAAAATTTTCACAAGCCAAGGTTATCTTACTCGAAAATATTAGCGCAGCTGCAATTTCAACTTTTGAAAAGTTTGGAATTAATGATGTAAAAATCTTAAAAACTAGTATTGAAGAAGCTCCTGAAGAAGTTTTTGAAGCAAATATTTTAGGAATTAGATCTCGTAGTAAACTGAGTGCAGAAGTTTTGAAAAAATTCAAAAACTTATCTTGCGTAGGTTGTTTTTGTATTGGAACTGATCAAGTTGATTTAACTTCAGCAAAAAAGTTGGGAATTCCTGTTTTTAACGCACCATTTTCAAATACTCGTTCTGTTGCTGAGCTTGTGATTGGTGAAATTATTTCTCTTTATCGTCGCCTACAAGTGGTAAATATAGAAATGCACAAAGGTATTTGGAGCAAAAACGCTGTTGGATGTAATGAAATTAAAAATAAAAACTTAGGCATAATTGGTTATGGAAATATAGGCGCTCAAGTTGGTATTCTAGCTGAATCTTTGGGTATGAATGTTTTTTACCATGATATTGAAAATAAACTTCCTTTTGGTTCAAACCACCAAGTTAATTCTCTGGAAGAGCTATTGAAAATTTCTGATGTTATAACTCTCCACGTTCCTCAAGATAAAAGTACAAATGATATTATAAATAAGAGTACAATTTCTAAAATGAAGAAAGGTGTTTTTATCATAAATAACTCGCGTGGTAATGTTGTTGATATTGAAGCTTTGGCAGAAGCCTTGGAAAGTAAACATGTAGCAGGAGCTGCAATTGATGTTTTCCCAGTTGAGCCAGCAAGTAATGCTGAAGAATTTATTTCTCCACTTCGTAAGTTCGACAATGCTCTTTTAACACCTCATATTGGTGGTAGTACACAAGAGGCACAAGAAAATATTGCGATTGAAGTTGCAAACAAATTAGCTCAAAATCATTTGATTAACTCAACAGCTATGGCTGTTAATTTCCCAAATTTAGCACTTCAAAAACCAAAAGAAGGTTGTGTAAGAATTTCTCACGTGCATAAAAACACTCCTGGTATGTTGCAATCAATTAACCAAGAAATTAGTAAATACGGTTTAAATATTCAGTCACAAATTCTTTCAACTGATAGTGAAATTGGATACGTAGTTTTAGATGTTGAAAGCAGTGAAATTCCTCAAGGTTTAGATATAGATTTAAAAGCAATTTCTGGAACTGTTTCTGTAAGAATTTTGAAATAATTATGACTAATAAACCAAATTTAAAACCACAAGTTAATAAATTTAGTAGTGGTCCTTGTGCTAAGCGTCCAAATTGGAATGCTAACTTTTTAAATGATACCAATTTACTTGGTAGATCACATCGCAGCAAAGAAGTATTAAAAGTTATTAATGAAGTAAATTCAATAAGTTCAGAATTGTTGAATTTGCCCGAAGGTTATAAAATTGCAATTATTGCAGCATCAGATACAGGTGCTTTTGAAGCTGCAATGTGGAATATGCTTGGAGTAAAAGGTGTTGATGTAATTTATTTTGAAGCTTTTGGTTCTGAGTGGTACAAGGCAATTACTGAACAATTACGTATTAAAGATGTAAGAAAATATAGTGCAAATTTCGGGCAATTTCCGGATATTTCTAAAGTTGATTTTGATCGTGATGTTGTCTTTACATTAAATGGCACAACTTCCGGTGTATGTATTAATGATCTTTCATTTATCCCAAAAAATAGAAAAGGTTTAACTTTCTGTGATGCAACTTCTGCTGCTTTTTCAATGCCAATTGATTTTGCAAAATTGGACGTCACAACTTACTCTTGGCAGAAATCATTGGGAGGAGAAGCTCAGCATGGTGTTCTAATTTTAAGTCCAAATGCTGTTTCAAGAATTAAAGACTATACTCCAAACTGGCCATTACCAAAAATTTATCAGCTTAAAAAGAAAGGAGAGTTTAATGCATCAGTTTTTGAAGGTTCTGTGATAAATACAACTTCCACTATTTGTATTTTGGATGCTTTGGATACTCTAAATTGGATTAAGGATAATGGTGGAATTGAAGGAATGTACAAAAGAGTTAATGAAAATTTTGAAACTATTTCTGATTTTTTGAAAAATTCTCCAAATTTTGAAAATCTATGTGCTGATGAAAAATATCAATCACGTACTTCAGTTTGCTTTAAGCCTTCTCAAAATTGGTTCAAAGAAATGTCAGAAGATAATCAAAGAAAGTTTATTGATAAAGTAGCATCAATTTTACAAGAAGAAAAAGTTGCTTTTGATATTAAGGGTTACAATTCAGCTCCACCTTCTTTCAGAGTTTGGTGTGGTTTAACTGTCGATAGTTCAGATATTAAAATTTTGTGTGATTGGTTTGAATATGCATATGAAACTGCCAGAAAATCATAAAAAAAATTGTGCAATTTTTGATTTTGACTCAACAATTGTATCAATTGAAACCTTAGATTTTTTAATTGCAAAAACTGCTAAAGATCAGAAAGAAGTTATTGAAAAAATAACTAATCTAGCAATGTCTGGAATAATGACTTTTGCAGAATCTTTGAAAACTCGTTTTTCTCATATAAAACTCACAAAATCAGATATTGAAAATCTGAAATTAGAAATTTGTAATTATATCACTGCAGGTTTTTTAGAAGGTTTAAGAAAAATAGAACAAGATTTTGATTTTTACATAATTTCTGGTGGTTTTTCAGAAATAATTTTTCCAGTTGCTGAAAAATTAAGAGTAAAAAAACAAAACTGTTTTGCGAATAGCTTTGTCTATAAAGAAGATAAAGTTATCGGTTTTGATGAGACAAATATTTTATCGCAAAATGGTGGTAAACCAAAAATTGTTGAACAAATTTTATTAAAGAATTCTTATGCAAGAATTTTTATGATTGGTGATGGATATACTGATTTGGAAGTTGCAAAAGTTAATAGTAAAGTGACTTTCTGTGGTTTTGGTATGCATGCAGCACGAGACTCGGTTATTAAAGAAGCAGAAAACTTTTTTTATAATGTTGATGAATTAATAAAATTTCTGTCCTCTTTTGAAAATTGATTCAGCAATTCAAAATTCTTACTTAGAAAAAATAAAATCTAAGTAAAAAGAAATTTTTACTCTGAAAGAATTACTCGGGATTTTAAAAATTAAATATTTAATGAACCTAAATAACATTTTCCTCTCAACTTTAAAAAATAACGGTTTTATTGGAGATATTGCTACTGAAAAATCAGTAACTGTAACTTATGCAACAGATAACTCAATTTATGAAGTTGAACCAGATGCTGTAATTTTTCCTAAAAACTCTCAAGATGTTGAATTGATTTTCAATTTGCTTAGAAAAGAAAATTTTCATCTCATTAAAATCACTGCCAGAGGTGGTGGAACAAGCACAAATGGCCAATCAATTAATAGTGGAATTATTGTTGATTATTCTCGTTATATGAATCGCATCTTAAAAATTGATGCTGATAAAATGACAGCTGAAGTTGAGCCTGGAGTAATTTTAGATGTTTTAAACAAAGAGTTAGAAAAATATAATCTTTTTTTTCCGCCAAATATTTCTCCAAGTAACCGCGCTACAATTGGCGGCATGGTTAACACTGATGCTTGTGGTAAAGGTTCTTGTACCTATGGAAGAACATCTGATAATATAGAAAGCTTAGATTTGCATTTACTTTGCGAAGAAAAAATTGTTTCAAGCAAAATTGGCGCAAAAGATTTAAATGAAAAATTAATTTCTATTTTATCAAAAGCACAAGATATATATTCTTCTAAGCATTTGGCTAGAACTACTACTGGTTACAATATAGAGAAGTCTTTTTTTAATAATAAACTTGATTTAAATTACTTAATTTCTGGTTCGGAAGGTACACTGGCTTTAGTTAGCAAAGTAACTGTAAAATTAAAGAAATTACCTCTTAAAAAGCGTTTAGTTTTGTTGAGATATAAAAACTTTGATTATGCTCTAAAAGACGCTAGAAAACTTATCTCTCTTAATCCAACTGCAATTGAAACAATTGATGAGAATGTTATTCGTTTAGCTCGTAATGACATTATATGGCAAGATGTTGGGCATTTAATTGGTGAGGGTAATGATACTTCTATCAACATAGTAGAATTTGCTTATGATAATTTAGAAGATTTTGATAAGCATAAAAATCAACTTCACAATATTCTGAGTTGTAATTCTAATATAATTAATGTTAGTCATGAGCACAGCCAAGGATCTCAAGAGATTAGACATACGCAAAATGACAATACAAAATTCCTCTTTGAAAATTATTTTATCGCTGAAGATAAAAACCAAATTGCTAATATCTGGAATTTAAGAAAACAAGGTGTTGGTTTACTTGGTGCAATGAAAGGTAAAAGAAGACCATTACCTTTTGTTGAAGACACAATTGTACCGCCATCAGAACTTGCAAGTTATATTTCAGGATTCCGTGAAGTTCTGAAAAAATATGGCGTAAGATATGGAATGTTTGGTCATGTTGATGCTGGTTGTTTGCACGTAAGACCAGCTTTAAATATGCGTCAGCAGGCAGATCGTGAATTAATAAGAAAAATTTCTGATGAAGTTTGTAATCTACTTTTAAAGCATCATGGAATTATATGGGGTGAGCATGGCAAAGGTTTTAGAAGCGAATATTCAGAGAAGTTTTTGGGTGAAAAAGTTGTAAAAGTTTTTAGTGAAATTAAAAAAACTTTTGATCCAAAACAGCAATTAAATTATGGTAAGATTTCAGCTTTAAACTCAGAAATTGCTAAGATCGATAACATTACAACTCGTGGATTTTTAGATGAAAAAATTTCTTCAGAAATTCATGACGATTTTGAAAATATATTAAGTTGTAACGGCAATGCTTTGTGTTTTAATTTGGATAAAGCATCACCAATGTGTCCATCTTATAAAGTTTCTGGCGATCGAAGATTTTCACCAAAGGGAAGGGCAATGCTTTTTAAAGAATGGATAAGAAATAATCCAAATTTGCCTTCAATTGTTTCTGTTATTGCGAAGAAGGGCAAGCCTGACTTGGCAATTAATTTTACTAAAAAAGTTCGCAATCTTTTTAGTAAAAATTTTGAGTCAGAAATTTACGAATCTTTCTCAAAATGTTTGGGTTGTAAAGCTTGTAATACACAATGTCCTATAAAAGTTAGTATTCCTGATGCCAAATCTTATTTCTTATCACATTACTTTAGGGAAAACTTTCGTAAACCCCAAGATTATTTGATTGGTAATATTGAGAAATTTCTTATAATTTTTGGTAAGTTTCCAAAATTTTTTAATTTTGTAACTCAGAATAAAATTGCGAAATTTATTGTGAGAAAAATTTTTGGTGTAACCGACATTTTACCAATTACTAAAAATTATTTTTCCAATTCTTTTATTCTAGACGCATCTAAGGATGCGATGTCAAAAGCTCCAAATCAATCTTCTACGATCCTTGTTTGTTCTCAGAATGACAAATATGAAGTGCAAAGTTCTAAAAACAGAGATCAAATATACCTCTTATGTGATGCTTACACCAATTATTTTCATGCTGAAGAATTACAAAATTCTTATGAATTATTAGTTAAGCTTGGCTTTGATGTTGAATTTACTAAAGTTTTTGAAAATGGAAAAGCTCTACATGCTAAAGGTTTCTTAAATGCTTTTACAAAAACCATAAAACGAAATATTTCTTATCTAAAAACTTTAAATGGTACTTTAATTACTATAGATCCAAGTATTTCTCTTACTTATCGTGATGAATATAGTCGATTTAATAACGAAAAAATCGAGGTGCTTTATTTGGCAGAATTTTTGCATAAAATTGAGCAAAAAATAAATGTAAATTATAACAAAAATTATCACCTAATTTTGCATTGTTCGGAACAAACCAATTTTGCAAAAATCTCGGATATTTGGGTAAAAATTTTTGCTAATTTAGGAATTAATTTAAATATCCTAAAAATTGGATGTTGTGGCATGAGTGGAAGCTTTGGTATGGAAGTTTCTAATTTCAAAGATTCCGAAAAAATTTTTGAAATGAACTGGCAGGAATCTATAATCAAATTATCACAAAATTCAGATAATATAATTATGACCGCAGGCTCTTCTTGTAAGTCACAAGTTGAGCGTTTTATGGATTATAAAATTTACAATCCAGTTTCTGTAATTAATAGTTTGTTATAACAGAAAATCTAAAAAACTAGGTAGCAATAC
>VHBV01000024.1 GCA_016882165.1 Candidatus Pelagibacterales bacterium | reverse complement strand
ATATTCAACTTTCCAGCCCCATTGTTTCTTACTTTCAGAGTCATCAATTGAATATGGCCAAGAATCGGCAATTTTTTGACGAAAATCTGGTTCGTAAGAGATTGTAAATTCAGGAATATATTTTTTGATTTCTTTAGCTAATTCTTCACAAGAAAAACTTATTCCGGCAAAGTTAAAATTACTGTGATTTTTAAGTTTGCAAAAATCAGTTTCAGCCAGTTGAATTGTTCCACGAATTGCATCCGCCATGTACATCATCGGCAATACTGTGTCAGATTTTAAGAAGCATTTGTAAGTTTTATTTTTTATTGCTTCATAAAAAATTTCTACAGCATAGTCAGTTGTTCCACCGCCCGGTAAGCTTTTATAACTTATTAAACCTGGATAACGAATTCCTCTAACGTCGATACCAAATTTAGAAACATAATAATCGCAAAGTAATTCTCCGGCAGCTTTTGTAAGACCATACATTGTTTTTGGTAAAATTATTGTTTCTTGAGGTGTATTAATTCTAGGTGTTTCTGGGCCAAAGACAGCAATTGAACTTGGACAAATAATTTGTTTCACCGCAAGTTCGCGCGCCACTTCCAAAACATTGTGCAGTCCAGTCATATTAACGTCCCAGCACAATTGCGGATTTTTTTCGCCAGCGGCAGAAAGAATAGCGGCGAGGTGATAAATGGTAGTAATTTGATGTTTTTTGACAATTTCAGCTAAGCGCGGCTTGTCCAAAACATTTAGGCTTTCGTAAGGAAAAAATTCTTCAGAAATATTGTCGGTTCGCACATCTGACGTCACAACATTTTGGTCGCCATAAATTTTTTTCAGCGCTGCCGTAAGTTCTGAACCAATTTGCCCCAAAGCGCCAGTAACAAGGATTTTCATGTAGTTTTATTGTTTTTTGAAATGAGATTTGTGAAAGAGACTAAAAGCGGGGTTTAATTAAATCAAATATAAATTTTTAACTATATTTTTTAGTTAATTATGGCATAACAATAAGTGTTATAATGAGTGAAGTGAAGGATCTAGGAATTTCTCTCAGAGATTGCTTTTTGAGATCCTTTGCTTCGCTCAGGATGACAGTTTGTTTTTTTTCATCTATTATGTATTAAACTAACCAATTTTCATTTAATAAAAGTTTATAAATTTTTTTACTCCGTTTTTTTTGGTAAAAAATTAATATTTTTCAAATCCTTATTGAGTGATTGGATAAAGGATTTCTAAACTTCAACTTTTATTCAACTGTAAAAGTAATTGATTTCAGATATTCATTTTCTTTTAAAGCTGGATGAACTGGATGGTCAATGTCGGCGCCGAAAGTGCGAATTAATCGAGCAGGGCGGCCTTGAAAGTTGTTACATTTACGAAAGCCATCATTAGCAGCATTGATAAGATCGTTAATGGAAGCATGATGTGAGCAGGAAGTGAGCATTAAAATGCCGCCTTTTTTAACTAAATTTACTGATAATTTGATTAATTTTTCATAGCCTTTCAAACCAGAAAACAAATCTTTTTTTGACTTAATAAAAGCTGGAGGATCAAGTAAAACAATATCAAAAGTACGTTTTTGTGATTCAAGTTTTTCTAAAGATTCAAAAACTTTATCACATATTAATTCACAATTTTGTGAAAAATTATTTAGAGTAATATTTTTCTGAACTTTATTTATTGCATCTTGTGAAGAGTCAATAAAAGTTACTGATTTAGCATTATTTTTTAATGCGTTTAGACCAAATCCACCAAGATAACAAAAAGCATCTAAAACATCACAGTTTTTGGAAATTGAACCAATAAATTCACGATTCTTTCTTTGATCAAAAAACCAACCAGTTTTTTGGCCTTGACGAACATCAACCAAGAATTTTATACCGTTTTCTTCAATTTCAATCTCGCTAGCAAAGTCTCCAGAAGCATTTATTATATTAAAATCTAAAGATTCGAGTTTTCTGGATTCCACATCATTGCGTAAAATTATTTTTGGATCTGGGAAAATTTTGTTTAAAGCAGAAATAAAAATTGGCGTTAGTTTTTCCATGCCTGCCGTTGAAACTTGACATGAAAAAATATCATTAAAGCGATCAATTACAAGACCGGGAAGAAAATCTCCTTCTGAGTGAATTAGGCGATAAAATGGTTTGGAAAAAAATTTTTCACGCAATTTTAAAGCAGAGGAAATTTTCTGAACAAAAAAATCTTGGTCGATCTTTGTATTACAATCATAAGTCAAAATTCTGGCTGCAATTAAGGAGTGAGGGTTAAAGTAAGCTAATCCAAAGCTTTGAGTGCCTTTGATAATAACTTCTACAATTGAACCTTTTTCAAGAGTTTTTAATTCAGCAAAATTTTCAATTTCATTAGAAAAAATCCAAAGACTTCCTTTTACAATTCTAATCTCTTGATGTTTTTTTATTTTTAGTTTTAGCACTTAGAAGTTAGAATTAATTGTTAAAAGATGAGACTTCTTTTTGGTTAAAAATGCTTTGAAAATTTCACTATAGTTGTCGGGTAAAACTTTTTTTAATAAATCATTGGTAACTAATTTTCCGACATAAGAAGATGTTTCGTGACAGTCTTTAAGAAGATTTAAGTTGAATTTTGTATTGATGAAGAAAAGAGGTTTCAGAACTGAAGCCATTGTAATATCAAGTAGCATTAATTTTTCTCCACCAAAAAAAGTACCAGTTTTTTTTGAAAGAGCTTTTTCAAGAATATGAATTTTATGTACCAATTCTTCTTTTTTGTCTTCAAGATTTTCCTGATTTTGAGCAAACATAACAGCAAAAATAGATGCTAATAAGCCGTTTGAAAACTCCATCCAAGCACGCTCTTGTGATTTTAAAACTAAATCTTTTGAGTGTAGTGGTTTTTCTGGAAAAGCTTCTTCTAGATATTCGCATATTACTGAAGATTCAAAAAGTACTTTGTTATCAACATATAAAAGTGGAACCTTCCCTAAAGGTGCATCTTTAACAAACCATTCAGGACGATTTGTTAAATCAACTACTTCTTTTTCATAAGGAATGTTTTTTTCAATTAAAGCCATTTCAACTTTATGACTGTAAGGAGAAAATTTTGAAGTGATTAGTTTGATGTTTGGCATTTTTTTCTTTAAGAATGTTTAAAATATTATTGGAAGTGAGAAATAAGAAGGGATCCAATAGATCCCTTCTTGGTAGATTTTAGAAGTAATTTGAATTTTTAACTAATAAATTGGAAAATTTTGACACAAAGCTTTAACTTCGGATTTTATTTTTTCTTCTAGAGCTTTATTACCTTCTTCACCATTTTTTACAAATCCTTGTAAAACATCGCAAATCCAATTTCCAATCTTTTCAAATTCGTTTTCTTTAAAGCCACGAGTTGTACCAGCAGAAGTGCCAAAACGAAGGCCTGAAGTTACGAATGGTGAGCGTGGGTCATTTGGAATGGCATTTTTATTGCAGGTTAAGCCAGCACGTTCTAAAACTTTTTCAGCTTCTTTACCAGTTAGTGTTTCAAGAGGAGTTAAATCAACTACCATTAAGTGACAGTCAGTTCCTCCTGTAGTTATTTTCAAACCACGTTTCACTAAAACTTCTGCTAAAACTTTAGCATTTTTCACAACTTGTTTAGCATATTCTTTGAACTCTGGTTGAAGAGCTTCTCCAAAAGCAACTGCTTTTGCTGCAATAACATGCATTAAAGGGCCACCTTGAAGGCCTGGGAAAACTGCAGAATTAATTTTTTTTGCTAGTTCTTCATCATTGGTTAAGATAACACCACCTCTTGGACCACGAAGAGTTTTATGAGTTGTTGAAGTTACAATATCAGCAACTCCAACTGGAGATGGGTAAATTCCTGCAGCAACTAATCCAGCAACGTGAGCCATATCAACCATCAATAAAGCTCCAACTTCATCAGCAATTTTTCTGAAACGATTCCAATCAACAATTCTTGGGTAAGATGAAATTCCAGCAACGATTAATTTTGGTTTATGTTCACGAGCTAAACTTTCCATTTGATCATAGTCAATCAAACCATCGTCAAGACGAATACCATATTGGACAGATTTAAACCACATACCAGAAATTGTACGTTGCGCGCCGTGAGTTAAGTGACCTCCGGCAGCTAAGCTCATTCCAAGAATCGTATCACCTGGTTGAAGAAGAGCTAAATAAACTGATAAGTTTGCAGACGCACCAGAATGAGGTTGTACGTTAGCAAATTTTGCGCCAAAAAGTTCACAAAGACGATTAATTGCAGCTTGTTCAACTTCATCAGAAAATTCGCATCCACCGTAATATCTTTTTGCTGGATAACCTTCAGCATATTTATTTGTAAAAACTGAACCTTGAGCTTCAAGAACTGCTTTTGAAACTATATTTTCAGAGGCAATTAACTCAATTTGATATTGTTGGCGATCAAGTTCACGCTTAATTGAAGACGAAATTTCTTTATCTGAATTTTCAAGATTTGATGAGAAGAATGATGACATATTTTTTTGTTTTAAGTTTATTATTAAGTTTTTAAGTTTTTTTGTTAATTTTTAATAATTTTTTATTTCCATTGCTTTTTCTAATTCGTTAAAATGGTTCTCCTGACATCTTACTCATGTTCATTTATTATATTTTATATGAACCTTAAGAAGGAGGCTAAGAGACAACTTCTTGCTCAAGTTAATTGTAATTTCTGTAAATGATATTCTCTGATTTTTTTAATAAAAAGGTCAATTTCAGTGTCAGATATCTTTTGATCATAATTTTTCACTATTATATCTTTTATATCTTTTTCAAGATATGAAATTTGATAAGTTTCAAGATTAAAGGAAATATCAATAGAAATCTTATATTCTAAGTCAGCCATTCCTTTTTTTAGAAGATGTTTGTGAAAGTAAATAAATCTAATTAATTTATTTCCATCTTTATCAGACAGATTTTCTCGGATTCCCATTTCCGTAAACTCATTTTCTGAATAAAATTCATCAAATTTTTTACAAGAATTAAAAAATTTATCACGAATTCTTGGAATTAAACTATCTAATAGTGATTCAATTATTTCTTCTGATCTTATTTTTACTTTATTTTCTTTAAATTCAGCTTTAAGTAAAGCAATTTTCTTATCCAAATCGTCTTCTTTTTCAATTTCTTCACCACTTGCGCCTCTTATCATAATTTCAAGAGAGTGAACTAAATTTTGAGCAATATAATCAATAAAATCTTCAATAAATCCGCCATCGGCTTTTCTTAAAGATAGAAAATAATTTTCTTTGTCTTGAGTTTTTATAATTACAGGAGGAAAACCAAAACGCATCAAAACCAAATTCATTAAAATTCTGGCAATACGTCCATTTCCATCGTCAAAAGGGTGAATTCTAATAAATTTATAATGAAATTCGGCTGCTAAAATTATAGGGTTTATGTCATTTTTTTTACTTTCTTGAGCAAGCCATTTAATTAAATCATACATTTTTGCTGGTGTTTCAAATGGTTCAGCAAAGTAAAATATTTCACCGGTTTTGGTTTTTACATGATTTTGGGAGGTTTTATATTTACCGATAGCTATTGTTTTTTTTGCAGCTTTTCCATCTTGAGTGATTGCATCCACTTCATATGGTTCTTTTAGAATAAGAAAGTGAAGTTCGCGAATGAAGTTTTCAGTAATTTCACGATCAGACTTAGCAACTTCATAGACAAAATTTATAGCTTCATTATGACCCTTAATTTCAAGATAATCTTTAAAATGTTTTCCAGAAGCTGTTATTCCATGAAGGAGGAACATTTTTGTTTCGCCATAAGTAAGCGAGTTTCCTTCCAAGTTGTTTGAATGAAAATTCCAATCAAGACAAAATTTTTGTAAAATTTTTAATTCAATTTCTTTTGAGATAGGTCTTAAAGCATCCAGTTTTTTCTTTAATTCTTCTGCTTTAATTAGATTTTTCATTTTTAGAAATGCACTAATTCTTACAAACCAAATTTGTTAAAATTAATTTTTTCTTCAATTTTAACGAGTAAATTTTCAACTAAGTCAGTTTTTTCGGAAAAAAGGCTTTTTAGCAAGCCTTTTTTAGAATTTATTTGAATAAACTCAACATTATTGCCAAATTTTTCCTTCATTTTTTTGCGCATATCACAAACTTCATCGATAAGTCCAAGTTGCAATGCTCTTTTGCCTGACCAGAAAGCTCCTGTGAAGATCTTATTTTCATCGCCTCTTAATTTTCCTTGACGTCTAACTTTGACAAGTTCTTTAAAACTTTCAAAGATATCACGTTGTGCATCTTTTAAGATTTCAATATTTTCATTTTCTTCTGGCATAAAAGGATCAAGAACTGCTTTATTTTTTCCTTCTGTGTAAACACGACGTTCTATGCCAATTTTTTTGATTAGATCAACAAAACCAAAGCCATAAAATATGACTCCAATTGATCCTATTATTGAGGAGTTATGAGCATAAATTTCGTCGCCAGAAAGTAATAACCAATAACCACCAGAAGCAGCAACATCTTGTGCAAATGTGTAAACAGGAATTTTTTTCTCATCACTAAGTTCACGAACGTAATTGTAAATTAACTCTGACTGCACAGGAGATCCACCTGGTGAATTAATATTTAGAGCAACAGCTTTTATATTTTTGGTTTCAAAGGCTCGCTTTAACAATGGCGATAAGTTGTCAATGTTGATAGCAGAACTCATTTTGCTCTCTTTTCCAATAACTCCATGTAAATTTAAGCAAACAACTTTTGGAGTATTTTTATCACCAAAAATTTTTTTATAAATTTTTCCAAGAAAAACACAAAAAGACGTTAGAAAAAGGCAACGGCAGTTTTTTATATCAGAAGTGTTAGCAGTTGTTGGTTCAATATTGTTGTGGTATTTATAGCTATAGTGGTTCTTCATATTTTTTATTTTTATTTAATAGATAAAAGTCTTTTAAAATTAATTCTTTTTTAATTGCTTTGAATAGATAATTGAAATTGCAAAATACTAAAAATAAGAATATTGAGATTGCTATTGAAGCCCACAGAGCTTGAGGACCAAATGATTTCATTATTGCTCCAGTGCAAAAAATTCCGAATATATTGCCAAGCAAAGAAATTTTTCCAAACGCACTATTTACAGCAAGCCTTTGAGTTGGTTTGTATTTTTCATTAATTAAAACAAATGCTGGAAGTTTAATTCCTATCAAAGATCCGAACATTAAGAATATCAAAAGATGAAGATTGTTAGGATCTTCGTTATAATAAATAACCTGACTGCAAGTTAAAGCAAAAATTCCAGAAACTATCATCAGAAAGCGACAGTTTATTAAATCGGTTAAATATCCAATTGGAATTGAGAAAATTGCACCAAAAAGTAATGTTGAAAGCAAAAGAGAAGCTTCAGTTGGTTTCATTCCGCTTTTAATTCCATAAATTACTATGAATGCAGTACAAGAAGAAAGTGAGTAATTTACACAAAAACCAGCAAACATTATTTTGGGAGAGTTTTTGATATAGCGCCATAAACCAATTTTTTTGT
Source organism: Candidatus Pelagibacterales bacterium (assembly GCA_016882165.1). Taxonomy (GTDB): domain Bacteria; phylum Pseudomonadota; class Alphaproteobacteria; order Rickettsiales; family UBA1997; genus UBA2645. The sequence goes on along the minus strand of VHBV01000024.1, from coordinate 4,437 downwards.
CTTCTTTTACAGTCATTTCAATTCTTTTAATACGATAAAGTGGTATCATTGAAACAAGAAGAAAGGCGCAAGCGCTTAAATGTGAGTTTAATAAATCGGAAGAATTGGTAATTTTTAGAAATACAGGACCCAAACTGTTCCCGATTGAAAATAACATGCCACTTATTGATATTATTGTGGCGCGTATATGTTTTGGGGCAAGATCAATTGTTATTGTTTGTCTTACAACACCACAAAGGAAAGAGGCCGCACCAAAAATAAAAATTGTTGCCAACCACACAAAATAACCAGCATAAAAATACATCAAAAAACCAGTAAGTGCTGAAAGAGTGGTTCCAAAATAAATACTATTAGTTAATCCAAGTTTTCTTCCTAAAGTTGGTAAGAAACGTGATAAAATAATGCCAGAGATAATTTGTGTTCCAGAAGAAAGAGAAATTAATATTTCATTTTTGACATATTCTTCCATTTTAAAAGCAATCATAACTGACATAATGCCATATCCAATTGCAGCAATAAAAATTGAAGAAAAAACAGCTAAAATATCTTTTGCAAGAGCAATGCTCCATCGAAATTCTGGAGCTTCTTTTTCAGCATAATTTTGATCTGGAAAAGAAACAAAGTCTTTACTTTTGAGATCATAACTACGTGAGATTACATCATCTTTTTTTAGCCAAAAATGAAACATAATTAAAATTTTCTAACATCAGTTAGGTGACCTGTAATTGCAGCAGCAGCAGCCATTGCTGGACTTAATAGGTGAGTACGACCGCCTCTACCTTGTCTTCCTTCAAAGTTACGATTTGAAGTTGAAGCGCATCTTTCGCCAAATTCTAATTTGTCAGAGTTCATTGCTAGGCACATTGAACATCCTGGTTCACGCCATTCAAATCCAGCTGACTTGAAGATTTTGTCCAAACCTTCTTTTTCAGCTTGTTCTTTAACAAGACCAGATCCTGGAACAACCATAGCCAATTTTATATTTGAAGCGATTTTTTTACCTTCAACTATTTTTGCTGCAGCTCTTAAGTCTTCAATTCTTCCATTTGTACAAGAACCAATGAAAACTTTGTCAATTTTAATTTCGCTTAAAGGAGTTCCTGGTTTTAAATCCATATATTCAAGAGATCTTTTTACCGCTTCTTGTTTGCCTTTGTCAGAGAAACTTTCTGGAAAAGGAACTTTTTCTGAAATTGGAAGTACATCTTCTGGGCTTGTGCCCCAAGTAACTTGAGGAGCAATTTCTTCAGCTTTTAGATGAAGCTCCTTATCATATTTTGCTCCCAGATCAGATTTTAGAGAATCCCAATATTTTATTGCTTTTTCAAAGTCATCTCGTTTTGGAGCAAGAGGACGGCCTTTTAAGTAGTTATAAGTTGTTTGATCAGGTGCAATTAATCCGGCGCGTGCCCCAGCTTCTATTGACATATTGCAGATTGTCATTCTGCCTTCCATAGAAAGAGATTCAATTGCTGAGCCTGCATATTCAATAACATAGCCAGTTGCACCAGCTGTTCCAATTTTACCAATCACTGCTAAAGTAATATCTTTTGCGGTGACACCGTTTCCAAGTTTTCCATCTACTTTCACCAAAAAGTTTTTAGATGGTTTTTGTATTAGAGTTTGAGTTGCTAAAACATGCTCAACTTCAGAAGTTCCGATACCAAAAGCAAGAGCACCAAAAGCGCCGTGAGTTGAAGTATGAGAGTCTCCACAAACAATTACCATTCCTGGTTGAGTTAAACCTTGTTCAGGACCAACAATATGAACTATACCTTGTTTTTTATCGTCTAAGTCAAAATATTTAATGCCGAATTCAGCGCAATTTTTCTCCAAAGTTTCTACTTGAATTTTTGAAGTTTGGTCAGTTATTCCAGATGTTCCATTACCGCGATTTGCAGTTGTGGTTGGCACGTTATGATCGGCAACAGCCAAGTGTGCTTCGGAACGACGAGGCTTTCTATTTGCAATTCTTAATCCCTCAAAAGCTTGAGGTGAAGTAACCTCGTGTATTAATTGGCGGTCAACGTAAATTATTTGTGAAGAGCCATCATTGTCAACTAGGTGCAAGTCCCAGATTTTATCATATAATGTTTTAGGAGACTTTTCTGCAGCCAAATCTTGTGAGTTATTAGTCATATTTTAAGTATTCTTTGGAAAAATGTTGGTTGAATGGCCTTTATTTTGTATAAAGTAATTATTTTTGCAATTTTAAATTTTTAGAATTTTGTTGTGACGCTAATTTTTGATCAAAATAGACTAAGTTTTTGCAAAAAAGCCTCTTAAAAAATTAGCAAAAATCTTGCTTTTAATCTTTTTTTATTGGAATGTTTTTAAAGAAGATTTATCTGCTTCATTATGCTGTACTTAACTGAAAACCATTGTTTGAAAACCATTATTTCTTTTTCACATATTATTGTTTGTGATAAATGGAATTTGGGGATCTGATTTTGCAACTTTTCTTTACCTAAGACAGGATACGGGTTAAAGTTTATCTAAAATAAATAAAAATAATTATTCAAATGGCAGGACATTCGCAATTTGCAAATATTAAACATCGTAAAGGGGCACAAGATGCTAAAAGAGCAAAACTTTTTACGAAAATTTTAAGAGAAATTACTGTTGCTGCAAAATCGGGTCAACCTGATCCAAACTTTAATCCGCGTTTAAGAAACGCAATGATTGAAGCGCGTACCAATAATATGCCAAAAGATCGAGTTGATGCAGCAATTAAAAAAGTTATTTCAGGAAGTGAAGGGGATAACTTCGAAGAAATTCGTTATGAAGGTTATGCGCCGAATGGAATTGCGATAATTGTTGAAGCTTTGACTGATAATCGTAATCGTACAGCAAGTGAAGTTAGAAGCATTTTTACAAAATCTGGAGGATCTCTTGGTGAAACTGGTTCAGTAGGATTTATGTTTAATAGAGTGGGCGTAATACAGTTTGATAGCAAAGTTGCTAGTGATGATGAAATGTTTGAGGCTGCTTTGGAATTTGGAGCTAGCGAAGTTGAATCATCAAGTGAAATTCATGTTGTAATTACCGATCCAGAAAGTTTTTCTGTTGTACGCGATAGTTTGATTGAAAAATTTGGTGATTCTTTATCAGCAAAGTTAGATTGGAAAGCAATAAACTCCATGGAAATTTCTGATCTTGAGCAGGCTCAAAAACTATTGAAAATGATTGATGCATTAGAAGATTGTGATGATGTTCAAATGGTAACTGGAAACTATGTTTTTGCAGAATCAATTGTTAATCTTTTATAAAGAATCAATCAAAAAAATATTAGCAGATATTTTTCTGCTAATATTTTGTTATCTAACAAAATATTGAGGAATTTCAGTTACTTAGTTATTTAATAATTAGAGTTTTATTAATTGACGATACTAATTTATCTTACTAGATTTTCCGAACATAAATAAAATTTTTTCACATTTTAATTTTTTTTTCTGCTTGCAAATGAAAAATATCGAAATTACTCCGCAGTTGATTAAAGATCACAATCTTACAGAAGACGAGTATAACAAGATTTTGGAAATCTTGGGTCGTACCCCAACAATCACTGAACTTGGAATTTTTTCAGCAATGTGGTCAGAACATTGTTCTTACAAATCAACTAAAAAGTGGTTAAAAACTATGCATACCCAAGCTCCATGGGTTATTTGTGGACCAGGTGAAAATGCAGGTGTTATTGATATTGGCGATGGACAAGCTGTTATTTTTAAGATGGAAAGTCATAATCATCCTTCTTTTATTGAGCCTTATCAAGGTGCCGCAACTGGTGTTGGCGGAATATTGCGTGATGTTTTTACAATGGGTGCTCGTCCAATTGCAAATTTGAATGCACTTCGTTTCGGTGATATAAATCATTCTAAAACTAAGCAGCTAGTGAATGGTGTTGTTTCTGGTATTGGTGGTTATGGAAATTGTGTTGGTGTTCCAACAGTAGCAGGCGAGGTTACTTTTGATAAAAGTTATAATGGCAACATTATAGTTAATGCAATGACGGTTGGTTTAGCTGATGCTAACAAAATATTTTATTCAGCAGCATCACAAGTTGGAGCCTCAGTTGTTTATGTTGGTTCAAAAACAGGACGTGATGGAATAAATGGCGCGGTAATGGCATCAGATGAGTTCAAAGAAGGCGATGAAGACAAGCGTCCTACTGTTCAAGTTGGTGATCCATTTGCAGAAAAACTTTTGCTTGAAGCTTGCCAAGAGTTAATGAAAGAAGATGCAATTTTATCAATTCAAGACATGGGAGCTGCAGGTCTTACTTCTTCAAGTTTTGAAATGTCTGGAAAAGGTGGAACTGGTATTGAGCTAAATTTAGAAAAAGTTCCTCAACGTGAAACAGGAATGACTCCTTACGAAATTATGCTTTCTGAGTCTCAAGAACGTATGTTGATGATTCTTAAACCAGAAAAAGAAGAA
>VHBV01000023.1 GCA_016882165.1 Candidatus Pelagibacterales bacterium | reverse complement strand
TTTTTGCTAATTCAGAACTAATATCGCACATGAAAAGAATTTTATGACCTTGATGAATCTTGATTTGGTTTTTGCTAGAAAAAACCATTTGTAACAAATTATCTGGTTTAGAAAAATTATTATCCTTAAAGCTTATCACTATTCCGCCTTGTGAAATTTCCATTCTTTCAACCCCAAGTTTTTTGCACAACCATTTCAACTTAGCAACTTCAATTAAGTTGTGAACTTCTTGTGGAATTTTTCCAAAACGATCATTCAATTCATTAATGATTTCATCTTGAGCGTCGCTATTTTTTACAAGAGCAATTTTTTTGTAAAAATTCATTCTTAAGCTTAAATCTTCTATGTATTTTTCTGGAATTAATAAAGAAATCCCAAGTTTAATTGTTACTGAAAATTCTTGATCTAAGTTTATAGAAGAAATTAAGTTGTTGTTCTGGTTAGTGTTTTTAAGTTCTTCAATTGTTTCTAGAAGCATTTGCTGATAAAGTTCTACTCCTGTTTCTTTGATGTGACCTGATTGCTCATCTCCAAGTAAATTGCCGCTTCCTCTGATGTCCATATCGTGAGAAGCAACCGAAAAACCAACTCCTAAAGAATCAAGATTTTGCATAACTTCTAATTTCTTTCTTGATTCGTCTGATAGTTTTTTTCTATTGTCCAGCATGAAGTAAGAATAAGCTCTAATTTTACCGCGTCCAACACGTCCACGAAGTTGATAAAGTTGGGCAAGACCAAACATTTCAGCTTTATAAATTATCATTGTATTGGCATCACTGATATCAATTCCTGACTCAATAATTGTGGTTGAAAGCAATACATCAATTTTACCATCAACAAAATCATTCATAATTTGGTCAAGTTGATTTGGTGTCATTTGACCGTGTGCATGGGTAATTTTAAGTTCTGGAAGAAGAATTTTTAATCTAGGTTCCATATCTTCAATATCACTGATTCTTGGAACAACAAAGAAAGTTTTCCCACCTCGATTATATTCTCGCATTATTGCTTCACGAGTAATAACCGAATCATAAGGCATTACAAAATTTCTAACAGCAATTCTATCAAGTGGAGGAGTTGCAATTAGACTTAAATCTTTAACACCAGTCAGAGACATTTGTAGTGTTCTAGGAATTGGTGTTGCTGAAAGTGTTAAAATATGAACTTCATTACGTAATTCTTTGATTCTTTCTTTCTGAGCTACTCCAAAATGCTGTTCTTCATCAATAATTGCTAAACCTAAATTTTTAAATTTGATATTTTTTTGCAATAGTGAGTGAGTTCCAACTATTATATCAACTTTACCATTTTCAATTTCTTCTTTTATTATTTTTGAGTTTCCTGCACTAACAAGTCTTGAAAGTTGAGCAACTTTAATATCAGTTCCTTCGAAACGTTTTAGAAAATTTTTATAATGTTGACGACAAAGCAAGGTTGTTGGTGTAATAACTGCAACTTGTGTTTTTTTATTGTCACTTACAACAATTGCGGCAGCTCTTAAAGCGACTTCAGTTTTACCAAAACCAACATCGCCACAAATTAAACGATCCATTGGTGATCCTTTAGCTAAATCTTCTTCTACTTCTTCAATTGCACGCAACTGATCTTGAGTTTCAACAAAACCAAATCTTGCTTTAAATTCGTCGTAAAAATGTTGTTCTGGAATGAATATATTGGCTTTTCTTAAGTGACGTGCGGCAGCAATTTTCAAAAGTTCTTCTGCTGCAATTTTAATTTTCTTTTTTACTTTTTCACGACGATTTTTCCATGCAGCAACACCCAAGCGATCAAGTTGAATAAGTGGGTTGTCAGCTCCATAACGAGAAATTAAATTTATATCATCAACTGGTACAAAAAGAGTATCGTTACCGCCATAAAGAACTTTAATCATATCGGTTTTTATACCGCCAGCCGTTATGGTGTGAATTCCATCAAACTTGCCAATTCCGTGATCACGATGAACTACAAGTTCGCCAATTTGTATCGTTAAACCCTCTTCAAGCAATCTTTGTGAAGTAGCTTTATTATTTTTTTTACGAACAACTTTTTCGCCAAAAATTGCTTGCTCACCAATCAAAATAAAATCTGTTGTGTAAAAACCGTGATTTAAAGGTAAAACAAAGATAGATGTTTTTTTATTACTTACAGAATTTGACTCGCTAAAAGTCTCAACTTCCTGACAATTAACTCCGTAATCGAACAAAATTTTACTTATTCTGTCTTTGAAACCTTCAGATAAACAGGCAATCTTTACTCTCTTTGAAAAAGAGGAAGGCATTGTGCTTTGAGCAATTAAGGGTGATTTAAAGGAAGCTAAGTCAGAGTTAGGAGTTTTGTGTAAATTATTTTTAAATCCTCCGTCTTCAGATGTGCTGAAGGCAAATCCTTTTTCAAATGAGGTAACAAACTCATTCATTAAATTGATTGGATCTTTTGAATTAGCACGCCCAGCCAAAGCAAAGTCAGGAGTTATTTTTATTTCTAAGTCTATAATTCTTTTATTTTTATCAGATTCTTCGAATTGATTAAATTCAATATGGATGTTTTTTTGGAGGATTGTTTTAATTTCCTGGGAGTTTAGATATAAAAGATCAGATTTGATAGCATTATAAATTGTGCCATTTTTTATCTTATTTTCTACAATTCTAGCATCGTAATATTCTTTTATAATTTCTTCTCTTTGTTGAGCTTGAGTTAAAATTTTACTATCAGAAAAGATAACCGGACTTTTTAAGTAAGAAAAAATATCAACTAAATTTTCTTCATAAAAAAATGGTAAATAATGCTCCATTCCAATATGTTGTCTACAATCTGAAATTGCGCTATAAATTTGATCGTCAATTGCTGCACCAAAACTTTGTCGGTATTTTTGACGAAAATTTTCAACAGTTTTCTTATTTAAAATAACTTCACTGCTTGGTAAAATTTCTACAGATCTTACACTTTCTTCACTTAGTTGTGTGATTGGATCAAATGTTTTTATTGATTCAACTTCATCACCAAAAAAATCAATTCTATATCCAATCAAATCACCAGCACTTTCAAGAACAATATCAATAATTCCGCCGCGCATTGCAAATTCTCCAACAGAATTAGCGCAAGACATACGGTTATAGCCTTTATTTATTAAAAATTCGGCAATTTGGTTTAGTGAATTTTTACTTCCAACTTGTAAGTAGAGACCAAAATTTTGAATTTGGCTTTGAGTAATTGTTTTTTGTAAAATTGAATTGATTGAAGTGATAATGAAGAATCTTTTGTTTTCTGGACGTGTTGCCAGTTTATACAAAGTTTTTATCCGATTTGATGAAATTATTGGTTTTGGTGAAGAACGATCATAGGGTAAACAATCCCAGGCGTAAAAATTAAGAATTTCGTAATCTTGATTCTCAGAAAAAAATAATAACTGTTTTTGCAAAACTTCCATTTGCGCATCATTTTCAGCAACAAAAACTAAGTCATTTTTCAAAAAATTATTTGCAATCTGTGCTGTTAAAAATCCTTGCGCATCTTGAGGAGTTTTAACAATAGAGCATGATTCTTTTATTTGTTTTAATTTTACTTTGTAATCCACTTGATAAGTTTCTAATTTTTAGTTTTGTAAACACTACTTAGTTATAGTATAATTGCCTTAATTTTTTAATAACTCATCTTGATGTTAGTTAGAAATAATCCTGCAAAATTAAGTTATAAATTTTTTTAACTTACTAATTAACTTATTCTCTCAACGCTAAAATAAGCATCACTTTCGTTCAGACTTGGCGGTAAAACAGGAATCTTGTGACTTTTTGCAACTTGCAAAAATATATTGATTTTATCCGTATTATCAATTTCAAGGTTAATTGAGGCAGTAAGAAATTCTGGTAAAAAATGCGATTTTAAATAAGCTGTTTGATAAGAAATTAAAGCATAAGCAGCAGCGTGCGATTTGTTGAAACCATAACCTGCAAATTTGTCAACAAGATCAAAAATTTCACTGGCTTGGTTTTTTTCAACGCCATTTTTCATAGCTCCTTCAACAAAGATTGCGCGTTGTTGGTCCATTTCTTCTTTAATTTTTTTACCCATGGCACGACGTAATAAATCTGCTGCTCCAAGGCTATACCCTGCAAGAACTTTGGCAATTTCCATAACTTGTTCTTGATAAACAATTACACCATAAGTTTCTTTTAAAGTATTTTCTAAAAGTGGGTGAGGGTATTCAATTTTTTCTTCACCATGCTTACGACGAATATAGGTTGGTATATTGTCCATTGGACCAGGGCGATAAAGTGAAATAAGTGCGATAATATCTTCAATTTTATCTGCCTTCATTTGACGCAGTACTGAGCGCATTCCAGATGACTCTATTTGGAAAACTCCTATTGAATCACCAATTGCAAGCATTTCGAAAGTTTGTTTGTCATCAAGCCTAATATTTGAAATATCAATTTTAATACCACGATTTCTTTCAATTAACTTAACTGTTTCTGAAATTGTTGTAAGAGTTTTTAAACCTAAAAAGTCAAATTTTACAAGACCAGCGCTTTCAGCATATTTCATTGAATAACCAACCGCAGGCATGCTTGATCCTTCATCGTTGTAAAGGGCGCAAATTTCGTGAAGTGGTTTATCTCCAATTACAACTCCAGCAGCATGTGTGGATGCGTGACGATTAAGTCCTTCTAGTTTTAAACCAATATTTACCAATTTATTAATCTGCGCATCTTCTTTAATAGCATTTTGAAAATCTTTATCCATTTCAATTGCTTTTTCTAAAGTAACAGCCTCAATTGCGTTAAATGGGATTAATTTACAAATTCTGTCAACTTGATTGTAAGGCATTTGCAAGACTCGTCCAACATCTTTTAAAACTGCACGTGCTTGTAATTTTCCAAAAGTTATAATTTGAGCAACATAATCAGAGCCATACTTATTTTGAACATAGTCAATAACTTCGTCACGCCTTGATTGACAGAAATCAATATCAAAATCTGGCATTGAAACACGGTCTGGGTTTAAAAAACGTTCAAAAAGTAAGCCAAAACGAATTGGGTCAAGATCTGTAATTTGCAAAGCCCAAGCCACAACTGATCCGGCACCAGACCCTCTTCCTGGTCCAACAGGTATTTGATTATTTTTTGCCCATTTTATGAAATCTGATACAATTAAAAAGTATCCAGAGAAGTTCATTTTAATAATAACGGAAAGCTCAAAATCAATTCGTTTGAAATATTCTTCTTCAATTTCTTTTTGTTTAACTAATTCAGTTTCTTCAATTTCAAATTTTCTTTTCAGCCTTATTCTTAAACCTTCTTTTGCTTGTTTTTTTAATTCTTCTGATTCGTCAAAGTTTTCAGAATTATTGAATTTTGGAAGAGTTGGAGGTCTTTCAAAAGCCATTATGTGACATTTTTTGGCAATATTTACAGTATTTTCTATTGCCTCCGGAATATCAGAAAAGAGCTCTATAATTTCTTCAGAGCTTTTAAAATATTGTTGTTTGGAATTTCTCTTTCTATTTGGTTCAAGAAAAGTTTTGCCTTCGCCAACGCAAGTAAGAATATCTTGCGCTTCAAACATATCTTCATCTAAAAAATAAATATCATTTGTTGCAACTAAGGGAATTGAGTTTTTCAGAGCAATTTCAATGAATTTATCCTCTAACTGATCTTCTTCTTTGATATTGTGACGGCAAAGTTCTATATAAAAGTTATCTTTTCCAAAAGTACTTAATAATTCAGATATTATAGATTCCAGCTTTTTGTCTTGGTTGGCTACTATAAGCTTACCAATAATACCATTCATGTTACCAGATAAAGCAATTAAGCCTTTTGAATGATTTTTGAGTAAGTTAAAGCTAATATGAGGTGAAATTCCATTTTTACGATTTAAGTAGCTGTGACTTACTAAAAACATTAGGTTTTTATAACCTTCTTCGTTAGCAGCAATCAAGGGAAACTTTGCCAGAGATTCTTCAATATCAAGGTTAGAAAGGTTTTTATTCTCCTGTAGTTCAAAATCAACTAAAACTTCGCAGCCTAGTATGGGTTGAATTCCTGATTTTTTGCAAGTTGAAGAAAATTCAAGGGCACCAAAAAGATTGGAGCAATCGGAAATTCCCAAAGCAGGCATTTTGCTGGATACTGCTTTTTTAACTAAATCTGGAATTTTAATTGCACCTTTGCAAAGAGAGTAGGTTGTATGAGTTCTTAGATGTATGAACACTCTTTATTAATTTTTTTAGTTCCTAAAACTTCGCTTTTTGTTAAAACTTAATTTTTATTTCAGTATTCGTTAGTTTAATTTTACCGCATAAAAAAAGGGTCGTTTTTAGCGACCCTTTTTTTTACTTAATTTATCTTAAAAATACTACTCAAATTTTACATTAATTTTTGTAACTTTTTTGTTAAGTCTTTTTAAAACTTCTTCAGAAATATCCATTTCGTCTTTGTAGAACAAAGTTTGCCCAGCAGCAACAATTAAGTCTAAATCTTTTTCTTTAGAAAGATTGGCAATAATTTCTTTAATTTCTTCATTTACCTTTCCCATTGCTTCAACAGAGGCTTTTTTTAAGTTGCCTTGCTTTTTATCAACCATTTCTTTTAGGCTATCAACTTTTGTTTCGAAAGCTTTCACTTCTTTTTCAAAAGCATCTTTAGCTAAAACGTTTTTTTTGCCTTCAAGTTTTTTTTGTTCTGCTTCTAGTTCTTTTTGTTTTTTATCAACTTCTTTTTGGTATTTTTCTTGTTGTTTGCTTACTTTTCCTTGTATATCGCGCATTGCTGCTGATTCTTTGACAATTTTTTCAACATCCAATACAGCAATTGAGCCAGCAGAAGCGTTGAAAGATAATAGCGCAAAAAACGCTGTTAATGTTATAAAGCTTTTTTTCATAGAACTCCTAAAAAGAATTAAATTAATTTTGTGGTGTCTTAAATTTGAGTAGATTCTCTAATTATCAAAAGACATCTTAAGAATTTATTCACCGCTTTTTATAATTCAACACAATTGAAACCATTTTTGGTAAACTTGTTTCTTTTTTAAAATTATTTGTATTTAATAACTTTGTTTCCTAATATATCAGTTCTAAAAAACTTATCAAAGCATTATAATCCACAACTTTATAGATAATGAAAAAATCAGTAAAACAAGTTAAAAAAGTAGCTCGTCCTTCAGTTAAAGAAGCTGAAGCAGCGGTAAAAGTTTTGATTGCTTGGGCAGGTGATAATCCAGAACGAGAAGGCTTGCTTGAAACTCCAAAAAGAGTTGTCAACGCTTATCGTGAGTTTTTCTCAGGTTATGATGTTAACCCAGAAGAAGTTTTGGGAAAAACTTTCGAAGAAGTAGAAGGATATAACGATATTGTATTACTAAAAAACATGCGTATGGAATCTCATTGTGAACATCACATGGTTCCGTTCATAGGTAAAGCGCATATTGCATATATTCCAGATAAAAAAGTTGTGGGAATTAGCAAAATTGCAAGATTACTAGACATTTTTAGTAAAAGATTGCAAACACAAGAAACAATGACCGCCCAAATTGCAGATACAATAAACAAGGTTTTAAAACCAAAAGGTGTTGCAGTACTGATTGATGCAAAACACCAGTGCATGACAACTAGAGGAATTCACAAAACTGAAACTACGACAATAACAAAAAGAATGACAGGTGACTTCAAAAAAGCAGATATGGAACAGAAGTTTTTGTCTATGATTGCAATTAATTCTAATTTCTAAATGCTTTTACAGCAAAATTGTCATCTAATATTAGCTTCAACTTCAAAAATCAGAAAAACAATTTTAAGTGAGTCTGGATTGATTTTTGAAGCTGTTGCTCCTGATTTTGATGAAGAAGAAGCGAAGAAAAAATTAAAATATCTTTCCTCAAAAGAAAAAGCAACTCAACTTGCTTGTGGAAAAGCTTTGTCTATAAGCAAAAATTTTCCAAACTCATATGTAATAGGATCTGACCAAATTTGTTCAATTGATGACTTGGAAATTTCAAAATCAGCTGACGAAAAAGAAGCATTTTTACAACTTAAGAAGTTAAACAATCAAATTCACTTTCAAAATAATGCAGTTGTTGTTGCTTATAGAGGAAAAATAATTTTCAAAAATTTTTCTAAAGCAAAGTTAAAAATGCGCAAATTATCTGATGATGAAATTAGAAATTATGTTCAGAAAGATAAATCTTGGGGAAGTGCGGGAAGCTACAAGTACGAATCTTTGGGAAAATATTTATTTCAAAAAGTAAATGGAAATTACCACGCAATTTTAGGTTTTAATATCCAACCAATTCTTAACTTTTTTTATAATAAAAAATTAATATCACTATAAATTATGGATTTCTTTAGTTACGACGTTGTTTTGAACCTTATAACACTTACAATTTTAGAAATTATTCTAGGAATTGATAACTTAATTTTTATTGCAATTGCAGTACATAAATTACCAGATAATTTGCGTAAAAAAGCTAGAATATTCGGTCTTTCAATGGCTCTTGTAATAAGGGTAGTTATGCTTTGTACTTTATCCTTTATAATGAGTTTGACAAAACCAGTGATTGAATTACTTAGTTTAAGTCTTTCTTGGAAAGATATATTATTGATTGCCGGTGGTTTATTCTTGATCGTTAAAAGTGGAATTGAGATTTTTAACGATACTTTCGGAGCTAAACATGATGAAAAGTCAGAAGATATAAAAATTAAAGATTCATTGGTTGCTGCAATTGTACAAATAAGTGTAATTGATTTTGTTTTTTCTTTTGATTCAATCATTACTGCTGTTGGCGTGACTCATAATTTGCCAAACAATATTCAAATTATGATTATTGCAATTGTAATATCGATGATCGTTATGTTACTTGCTTCAGAGCATATAAGTAGATTTTTATCAACTTATCCTTCGTTAAAGATAATTGCTTTAGCATTCATATTCATGATTGGCGTAATATTGCTTGCTGATGGATTTAATTTACATATTGCAAAAGGTTATTTGTATTTTGCTTTGTTCTTCACTCTTGGAGTTGAAGCTTTGAATATAATTTCTGGAAAAAGAAAATATAAATAAAATTTCATTTTATGACTAAACATCATCATATTGTTTTTGCTTACTCTTTTAATAACGAAGGTAAGGCACTCAAACTTGATAATGCTGTTGTTGCTGAAGAGCTAAAAAATGATTCCTTATCTTGGGTTCATCTTGATGCTAATGATAAATATTCCAAGAAATGGTTAGAAAAAGAAGTTTCTTACTTAGACCACTTAATAATTGATGCTCTTCTTGCTGAAGAAACTCGTCCAAGAGCAATGGAAATTAACAATGGTCTTTTAATAATTTTAAGAGAAGTTAATTTAAGCGAAGATTCTCAAATAGGTGATATGACTTCAATTAGAATATGGATTGATGAAACAAGATTTATCACTGTTCAAAGACGTGAATCAAATGCGGCTCAAGAATTAAAAAAACAAATTGAAAGTGGAAAATTGATAAAAAACTCTGGCGAGTTTTTATATAATTTAACTTATCAAATCTTGCATACCACTTCTCCATATCTTTATTCTCTAAGCGAAAAAATTGATGATCTAGAAGAAAAAGTTGTAACAACTCATGATATAAAATTTCGTGAGCAAATATTGCAAATCAGAACTGGCGCTGGAATGTTTAAGCGCTACTTATTACCTCAAAGAGAAGCAATATCAAAACTAAAAGCTTCTGATTGCACTTGGGTTAATGGTTGGACAAAAAGACATTTACAAGAAAATTACGATCAGGTAAATCATTTAATTGAAGAAGTTGATGAGGCAAGAGAGCGTTCCTTAATATTGCACGATGAACTTGGTAACGCTTTGACTGAAAAGTTAAACAGAAGTATGTATAAATTATCATTAATTACTCTGATTTTTATGCCATTAACTTTTCTTACCGGTCTTTTTGGAATTAATGTTAGTGGTATTCCAGGAGCAGAAAACCATCATGCATTTATTATATTTGTGATGTCAGTTGCTTTAATTGCTTTGCTGCAAATTCGTTTTTTTAAGAAGAATGGTTGGTTTTAGAAACTAAAAAAAGCATAGATTTGCTTTTTTTAGTTAACTAGTGATTTCCAAACAAATTCTGTTGTAAAAGGTAATAAAGGAGCACTTGCTTCACACATTGTGACTAAAACAGTGTACAGAACGTCATAAGCATTTTGTTTATCATGATCCTCAACTCCTTCTTGTGTGCTTCTCCAAAATCTTTGACGATTTCTTCTAATATACCAGTTATTTAACGCTTCAAAAAATTGGTTAAATTCTTCGCACGCTGTAACAGTATCGTAGTTGGTCATAGCAGCATCAATATTTGTAACTGAAGCCTTCAATTTGGCTAAAATATAACGATCTAGAATGTTTGTTTGTACTTTGATTGTCGCACTATCGTTTCGACTTGATCCTTTTAAATAAGATGATCCTAATGATCCGTATTCTGTAATTCGTTGTGCTTTAACCCCGTCGGCATTTGCATACAGACAAAAGAAGTTGAAAGCATTAATTAGTGGTTTTATTGAAAGACGAAGTGTATCACGAATGGCCTTTCCTTCTTTGTCAATTCTAAGTTCTTGGCCGCGCATTACTGGTTGTGAAATCATGTAAAAGCGCATGGCGTCTGAGCCAAAAGTGGAAAAAATCTCGAGCGGATCAGCGTAATTACGCAGACGTTTTGACAGTTTTTGCGAATTTTCGTCCAAAATTGTGCCGTGACAAATTACGTTTTTAAAAGGCGCGCGATCGAAAAGTGCAGTTGACAATACAGTCAAAGTATAAAACCAGCCGCGAGTTTGTGCCACATATTCGGTGATAAAATCGGCCGGAAAATTTTCTTCAAACCACTCTTTATTTTCGAACGGATAATGAACTTGTGCATAAGGCATTGAACCAGATTCAAACCAGCAATCAAGAACGTCGGTAACACGACGGTAAGTTTCGCCATTTTCTTCAAAAGTGATTTCATCGATGAAAGGGCGATGCAAATTATCGATTTTTTTGCCGGAAATTTTTTCCAGCTCAGCAACTGATCCGAAAACTTTAATTTTACCCGATTCACTTTTCCAAACTGGTACTGGACAACCCCAGAAGCGGTTACGTGTGATTGACCAATCGCGAGCACCTTCTAACCATTTACCGAATTGGCCGTCTTTGATGTGATTTGGAATCCATTTGATGCCTTGGTTCAATTCAACCATGCGATCTTTAAAATCGGTAACTTTCACATACCACGAAGAAACGGCGCGATAGATAAGAGGCGTGTCGGTACGCCAGCAATGCGGATAATTGTGCAAATATTGTTCGGTTTTTAACCAAGCACCGGTTGATTTGAGGTATTTTATAATGTCGTCGTTGGTTTCAAAAACTTGGCGTCCTTTGATTGAAAGCTCACCGATGTCGAACATTTCGGAAGTAAATTTTCCGCCTTCATCAACTGGGCAAAGGGTAGGGATGCCGTTGGCTTTACACAAAAGTTGGTCATCTTCACCAAAGCCTGGAGCCATGTGAACGATGCCAGTTCCTTCTTCGGTTGAAACAAAATCGCCGTGGAGAACTCGAAAGGCATCACTTTGCTTTTTAATTTTTTTTTCAAGGTATGGAAATAAGGGCTTGTAGGTAAAGCCTACCAAATCTGAGCCTTTAACAACTTTTACTTTTTCAAAATCACCCAAATCTTTAGCAAATTTTTCGACTAATCCATCGGCAAGGATTAAATATTCGTAATTGTCATTCTGAGGTGAAGCCGAAGAATCTTGTGATGAGAGTTCGGAGTTAATCTTCTGAGATCCTTCGCTGCGCTCAGGATGACAGTGTTGCTTTAAAACCGCATATTCAATCTCTTTTCCAACAGCCAAGCTTAAATTTGAAGGCAAGGTCCACGGAGTTGTTGTCCAAGCTAAAAATGAAATTTTTCCAGTAAATTCTGAAAGTGTGTGATTTGTATCGTTCTGTAACCCAATATGATATATATTTTCTGGCAATTCATTTGTGTAGCTGTATTCACTAAACTTTTC
>VHBV01000022.1 GCA_016882165.1 Candidatus Pelagibacterales bacterium | reverse complement strand
TTTCCTGCGCTGCGCTTAGGAGACAGCTCACGCCTGGGCACGCGTCGCCAAAAATTAAAATTTTGGCTCCTTCGCCCGCTTAAATATGTTAACGACCGTTTAGGTCGCTAACATATTTAAGCCCAATCAGGGTCAGTAGCTCCTTCACCTGAAGGAGTTGGAACCTCAAATTCAAACCCTGTAACAATATCACAAATAAATAATCTTGGAATTGAACCCCTTCCGTATTGACTAGTTTTTTTAGAGTAAATCAAATAACGACCATTAGGAGACCATCTGGCTCCTTCAACTAAATAAGCACTGGTCAGAATTTTTTCGCCTTTATTATTTGGAGACATCACACCAACATAAAAACGATTTGATTTGATTTTTGTGAAAGCAATTAAATTTCCATCTGGTGACCAAATTGGTTTTGAGTAGCTACCTCCTTCAGAACTTATTCTTCTAACACTATCTCCTCTTAAATCCATAATGTAAAGTTGTTGAGAAGAATCACGATCTGATGCGAATGCAATTAATTTACCGTCAGGAGAATATGATGGAGTTGTATCAATTGCTGGACTTTTTGTTAATCTTTTTGCGCTATTTGTTAAAACATTCATTTCGTAAATATCAGTATTACCATCAATTGTCGCCGACATTAAAAGTAAATTTTGATCTTTGGGATGAGATGCAGGAGAGAAAGTTGTTCCATTAAAATTACCAACTTTCTTAGTTTTAAAACTTTTCACATCTAAGCTAAATATTTGTGGACGTCCTTGTGAATAGCTTAGATAAAAAATTTCATTAACTTTTTTTGAAAAAGCAGGAGTTAAAACCAAATTCTCTCCATTTGTTAGGAAGCGACGATTTTCGCCATCAAAATCAATTATATTAATTCTTTTGATTAAATTATTTACACTTCCTGACTCTGAAACATAAAGAATTTGCGTATTAAAATGTCCTAATTTTTCACCAGAAATTGCCTTAAATACTTCATCAGAAATTAGATTGGCAATTTTTTTATAATTACCTCTTGATGTTGAATAAAATTTTCCAAAAAGTTGACGCTGATCTAAAACGTCCCACATTCTAATTTTTGTTTCTAAATTACCATTTGCATCATAACTAAAACTTCCAATTACAATTGCACCCACTCCAATTTTGTTATATTTATCAAAATCGGGCATAACTTCGATTGGATTTATTGAAGCAACTGCATTTATAACCGAATCTAAACTTGGCGAAGAAACACCAAAAGCTCCAACTTCTTGGGGTCCTGCTTGGAAAATTATCTCAAACAAATCGGTAGTTTTAAGATTTTTTCTAATACGCTCAAATACTTCAAAAGTATCAGATTTTAATTGACGATCAGAAGAATCAAACCCTAAAAACAGAACTTTAGTTTTAGGAATTTCTTTATTATCAATTGAGAAAGCTACACTTGCTTGAGCATTATTCAGACTTAGAAATATAATTGTAAGAATAGGAAATATTTTTAAGAGTCTCATTTGTTTTAAGTTGGTTGAATCAATTTTATCAAATTACTAGTTTAGCATTTACTACCTAAACTGTCTTTTGCAAAGAATATTTTATTTTATTGTTTCAATAATAATGTTGTTATTCGTGTAAACACATAAATCAGCAGCAATTTTCATTGATTTTTTAACGATTTCTTCCGCATCTAACCCATCAACTGAGACTAAAGCACGAGCAGCCGCAAGAGCAAAATTTCCACCAGAACCAATACCAATAACTCCGTCTTCTGGTTCTAAAACATCACCATTACCTGTTAAAACAAGAGAAACTTCTTTATCAACAACAATCATCATTGCTTCCAAACGACGCAAATATTTGTCAGTTCTCCAATCTTTAGCAAGTTCAACACAAGCTTTTGTAAGCTGATTTGGATATTGTTCTAATTTTGACTCTAATCTTTCAAATAAAGTAAATGCATCAGCAGTTGCGCCAGCAAAACCTCCAATTATTGATCCATCTCCAATTTTGCGAATTTTTCTGGCATTTGATTTCAAAACAGTTGATCCCAAAGAAACTTGACCATCTCCAGCGATTGTAACTTTTCCATTCTTTCTAACAGATAAAATTGTTGTTCCGTATAATTGTGATGGATTTTTATGATCTAGCATTGATAAGTTATATTTAGTTATACAAGGAACTGTGACAAATTTGCTTCTAAAAAAGTTAGACAGAATTAAAAGCAGCTCCACAAATATTTATCCACCCAAAATAAGACTGTTTTTTAAAAAGACAAACTTTGATCAGATGAAAAAAATTTTTGACAAAACTTTATTAGTAATTTTCTTTTTAGGTATTGCAAGCGGACTTCCAATATCACTAATTCTATCAACTCTAAAAGCTTTAATGGTTGATAAAGGATATGATTTAAAAACAATAGGTTTTTTTTCTTTAGTTAGTTTGCCTTACAGCCTTAAAATCTTTTTTGCACCAATAATAGATTCTTTTTCTCTACCATGCTTAACCAAAAAATTTGGTCAAAGAAGATCTTGGATAATATTTACTCAAATACTGCTTATAGTCTTTATTGCCTGTTT
Source organism: Candidatus Pelagibacterales bacterium (assembly GCA_016882165.1). Lineage (GTDB taxonomy): Bacteria > Pseudomonadota > Alphaproteobacteria > Rickettsiales > UBA1997 > UBA2645. The sequence continues at coordinate 9,710 of VHBV01000022.1, read as the reverse complement.
AGGCGCAACTACTTTATTTGATAGTTTAACTGCAATTGCAATATTTGCTTGCTTAGTTGGTTTTGCTTCAGCAAGTCAAGATATTGTTATTGATGCCTATCGAATTGAAATTATCGCAAAAGAAAATCAAGGTTTTGCTGCCGGTTTTTACGTTTATGGTTATCGTATTGGAATGCTAATTTCTGGAGCCTTAGCTTTAATTATGGCTGATTACATGAGCTGGAATGCTGTCTATCTTTTAATGTCTGTTTTTATGATTGTTGGAGTTATTACAACAATTTTTGCTAAAGAAAGCCGCAAAGATTGGCAAGAAAGAAAATATAACTTTTTATCATGGTTTAATTCTGCAGTTATTGCACCGCTAAAAGATTTTGCCAGAAACTCGCAATGGCCTGTTATTTTTACTTTTATTATTTGCTTCAAACTTGCCGATGCTTTTGCTGGTAACTTAACCTTACCATTTTTATTGGATTTAAATTTTAGCAAAACAGAAATTGCTACAATAGTTAAATCCTTTGGTTTATTTGCAACCTTATTTGGTGTATTTTGCGGAGGGGTTTTAGTAAAAAAACTAGGAATTAGCAAAAGTTTATGGATTGCTGCATTAGCGCAAATGCTTTCTAATTTATGTTTTTCTTACTTAGCACAAATTGGTTATAACAAAGATGTTCTATACTTAGTTATATTTATTGAGAATTTTAGTGGTGGAGTTGGTGACGCAATATTTGTAGCTTACTTAAGTGGTCTTTGCAATTCATCTTTCAGCGCAACTCAATATGCAATACTTGCTTCGCTGTCAACTTTAGCAAGAAGCGTTATGTCTTCTAGTGCTGGAGTTTTTGCTGAAAGCTTGGGTTGGTATAATTTCTTTATTTTATCAACTTTGCTGGCAATTCCAAGTTTAGTTTTATTATTTTTGCTTACTAAAAGAAATTTTAGGTGATATTGTCTAATGATACTTTACTTTTTTTGGCAGTAAAATAACCTAAAAAAATTCCTTTTTTAAAATTATTCCAACAACCCCGAAATGCTGAGACTTTCTACGGTCAAACCATCAAAAGAAAAAGTTGCAAAATACGAGATGTCAGCATCGCATTTTATTCCTTACAGATGCCACTTTAACTCGGACACAATCTTAACATACGAAGAAGAACTAATCAGAGTTATAAAAATAAAAGGATTTTCTTTTGAAACTGCCGATGACACCGATATCGACTTAAAAAAGAACGCTAGGAATAACATTCTAAAAGGAATGGCTTCTGGCAATTTTTCACTTTACTTCCATACAATAAGAAGAAAGGAAAAAAGCTTTCCTGATGGCGATATGCCAGATCCTTTTTCAGATCGTCTAAACCATGAATGGGCAGCAAAACATTCCGATGACAAAACATTCGTCAATGAACATTACCTTACTTTAATTCGAGGATCTGATAAATCGGGAGCAGCAGTTATTGAGCATTTAGCAAAAAAAATACAACATAAAGCTAATAGATCTTCTTGGGAAAGTTACATGCGCGAAGCGATGGAAGAACTTGATGAAATGACTGAAAGAATTGTAAACGGTTTTAGTAACTACGGAGCTCGAGTACTTGGAATTGTAGAAAATGACGGCATTGTTACGTCAGAAATATTAGAGTTTTTATCTCGCTTAGTTAATTGTGGTCACGCTCAATCAGTTGCACCACCATTAGGAGAAATCTCAAAACATTTACCAATTAGTAGAGTTTACTTTGGACCAAAATCAATAGAAGCGCATCATCCATATGGAACAAAATATGCTGGACTAGTTTCAATTAAAGAATATCGCCCTTACACTCACGCTGGAATCTTTGATGGTTTCATGCAACTACCTTTTGAGTTAGTTATCAGCCAATCTTTTTCCTTCGTTAACAGGATGATTGCAATTGCCTCAATGCAATTACAACAAAGACGTTTAATTCAATCTGAAGACGTGGCCACTTCTCAAATTGGCGAGATTGATGCGGCACTTGATTCAGCAATGAGTGGTGATTTTGCTTTTGGCAATCATCATATGTCAGTTTTATGTATTGAAGACTCACCTAAATCTTTAGAAACGGCACTTTCTTTAGTTGTTGTTGAACTTGCTAACGTCGGTATAACTGGAGTCAGAGAAAAAATGAATATGGAGCCTGCCTATTGGGCTCAACTTCCAGGAAATTCAACTTACATGGCAAGACGAAGTACGGTAAATACTTTCAACATTGCTGCTTTTGCATCTTTTCACAACTATCCTTCTGGCAAAAGAAAAGGAAATCACTGGGGCAATGCGGTAACAGTCTTAAATACTGTTTCAGGAACTCCTTATTTTTTCAGCTTTCATGTTCGCGATGTTGGACATACCATGATTATTGGTCCAACTGGTGCTGGTAAAACTGTTCTTTTGAACTTTTTATGTGCTCAAGCGCAAAAATTTAAAGGTCGTTTATTCTTCTTTGATAAAGATCGTGGTGCTGAAATCTTCGTCAGAGCTATTGGTGGTAAATATATGACACCAAGTGCTGCTCAGATTTCTGGCTTTAACCCTTTTCAATTACCAGATAATAACGATAACAGAAACTTCTTATCTGAATTTCTCAAAACCCTAGTTTCAGATGGAACACAAACCTTGCCAGCTCATGAAATAGAAGTTATAAATGAAGCTGTAGCGGGAAATTACAAATTACCTCAAAATAAAAGAAGATTACGTAATATTGCTCCTTTCATGGGAATTGGCGGTCCTGGCAGTTTAGCATCAAGACTTGCAATGTGGCATTCTGAAGGATCACACGCCAAAATGTTTGATAATATGGAAGATCGTCTTGATTTCAATTCCGGAAGAGTTTTTGGAATTGAGATGGGAGAACTTTTGCATGATAAAGCTAGCCTTTCTCCTGCTTTACTTTACTTATTTCATAGAATTCAAGATTCGCTTGATGGCAGTCCTACCATGATTGTACTTGATGAAGCGTGGGCTTTAATTGATAATCCAGTTTTTGCACCAAAAATTAAAGATTGGCTTAAAGTTTTGAGAAAACTAAATACATTTGTTGTTTTTGCTACCCAATCAGTTGAAGATGCTTCTAAAAGTACAATTTCAGATACATTAGTGCAACAAACAGCAACACAAATTTTCTTGCCAAATCTGAAAGCAACTGAAGTTTATCGACAAGTATTCATGCTTTCAGAAAGAGAATTCACGCTTGTAAAAACAACTGACCCAGCAACTAGATTCTTTTTAGTAAAACAAGATAATGATGGAGTGATTGCAAGAGTTGACTTAAGTGGCATGGACGAAGTTATAAGAGTACTTTCAGCGCGAGTTGATACCGTACTAATTCTAGATCAAATTATCAGCGAAGTTGGTGATGATCCAAATGATTGGTTGCCAATTTTTTATGAAAGAACCGCAAAAACAAAATAGTTAATGAATCAGGTAAAACAAAAATCAAAAACTATAACCTACCTGACTAGACTCAAAGCTAAAACCTTACTCTTTTTTACATTACTATTATTTTGTTTTGCAATTTTAGAGCCGCAAAATTCTCATGCAACTGACGGTTATGGAGTTGGAAGAACAAGGTCTTGTAGTGCAAGTGGAGCTGTGGAAGACATGCAGTTTGATCCTGTTTATGGTCATGATATGAACTTTGTTGCCGATAATCCAGTCTGTCTGACAGTTATATCACTATCATATGCTGCAGTAAAAATTTCAATTATTAACATGAACTCAGTTTGTGGAAATAATGCTTCTATTCGAGTTCTTCCATCTCCAATACTTGATACAATTGATATTGGCAGATCAACAGTTAAAGCTGCAACCACAAATAACGCTGCCTGCGCTTCAGCAACCCTTGAAGCAACAGCTTCTCTAGCAAAATTTGTAGAAGGAATTGCAGTAATATACGGAATTGCTGAATCTGCTTTTGAAAAAACAAAATTATGTGGTGCAGATTGGAAAAAAGCTGATCCCACAACATATACCATATCAACTCCAAATTATCAGCAGACTGTATATAACGCTGTTCAAAACTATATCAATAATGACGAAACATCTTTGATGACCCTTAACAACAAAACATTTCGTGAATGGTATTATGGCGGGGTGGAAATTGAAGATAACCCTAGTGGATCCGATGCTTGTCGAGACCCAACTCAAGCAAAAGTTGGAGGACAATATCCAAAACAAAAATACTATTTTAAAGGAACTGAGGCAGGAAACTTTAACTGCAAAAAATATATGATTTTTGCTGGACAAGATGATCCTTTGACAGGCCAAGCTATTACACCTGAAAGAGTGGAAGAATTGAAGAGTGCTTACGAATGTTGTAAAAAAAGAAGTAGTGAATATGTATGTATAGATTTCTCTCACAAAGCTTCTTCTTCAAGCAGCCAAGTTTTTTGCAGAAGTGGTTCAAGATGCATATTAAAAAATGAAGGACTTAACGTAACATTCTCAGCAAAACCTGTTAATAACGGTGAATTTATTTGTGCCGAAAGCTACAGCCTATGCCCTTATAATTTCTCAGTTGGTGGTGGCGGAGAAACTTGCGACTACTATCAAGATGGAGTTTGGAATAGCTCTCAAGGTAGATGGGATCTGATCACGCAAGAAGATATAGAAGATGGTAATTGCAGAGATAAAAGTGAAATTAGAAACTCAGATTGCACCTACAATGCTAAAGCCGGCCAATGCAGAAACTATTGCCAATATATGACTCATTGCACCAAAGCCAATGACGTTGTTTACACCTATGAAAGCAGCTTGAACTCTCCATATTTCTCAACTGCATGTTTAGATTTTATTGGCGATTCTCGTAATGAAATTTCGTATAATCTTGGATTTATTCCTGGCAGCCAAAGACATTTTAGTGCTCCAATTGCACAATGTATTAAAGAAACTATGGAAAATGTTTTCTATAATCGTTTCGGTCACAGCCAATGCAGATCTTCAAGCGAACTTCCGGCATCAAATGGTGCCTGCGCTAGTAACAATTATATATCATTCAATGGAGTGCCTTACTTTAAAGGAAGTCAAGTTTCAGACCAGTCTTTCTTCGCTAAAGTTCAGAATAACATTCAATTAACCATAAAACTTATTCTAAGCATGTCGGTAATGTTTTATGGAGTAAAAATTTTAATTGGAATGTCCGGATTTGGCAAAAAAGATCTACTGCTATATCTTACTAAAATTGCTTTAGTTCTTTATTTTTCAACAGGTGATGCTTGGCATAGTCAGTTTTTTGATGGAGTTTATAACGCTTCTTCTGAACTTTCAGAAATTGTATTCAAAATTAGTGTTAGCTCTGATGAAAATAAAAGAGATGGCTGCCAATTTGGTACTATGACATTTTCTGATGGAACCGAAGAAAATGTTACTTCCGCGGCTAGAAGCTATCCGCCAGGAAAAGACTATCTTGCTCTTTGGGATACTCTTGATTGCAAAATAGCTCGCTATCTTGGCTTTGGTCCAGAAGCCTCAGCTGCCAATATTGCTTTACTGATTTTATCTGGATTCTTTACAGGTCCTTGGGGACTTTACTTTGCAATGTCCTTGATGTTTTTTGGATTCTTCTTAATTGCAACGACAATAAGAGCTCTACATATTTTCTTATCATCTTGCATGGCCATAATTTTATTAGTCTATATTTCGCCTCTTGTAATACCCGCAGTTTTATTTAACAAAACATCCGGAATATTCAAAGGCTGGGTAAATCAACTTCTAGGCTTCTGTTTGCAGCCTTTAATTCTATTTGCCTATATTGCCATACTGATAATGATGCTTGATAAAACTTTAATTGGAAATGCAACTTTCCACGGTTCTGGGCCTAATAAAACTATAAGTTGTAAAGAATTTTGCACCAACTCTGCAGGGTCAGTTATAACAGCTGATGTCGATCCAGAATGTGATGATTTAGGCAATAGCCTGGTAAATCCAATGGAAGATTCTGTAGCTTGCATGATCAATCTTAACAACTTCGGCAAATTTCCTGGTCTTGAAATTATAGGAATTACTATACCAATACTGGTTGACTTCTTCCAAGGCGATGTAAAAGCAAAAATTCTCACCTTGGTTAAAGGCGCTTTAGTAATGTATCTTTTGTTCAAGTTTATGGATGAAATCCCAGGAATGGCTTCATATTTTATGGGTGGCTCAGGATTGGGATCAGGAGGAGATATATTTGACAAGGGTATGAAGTACTTTAAAGGAGCTATGGGATTTGCAAGAGATTTACAAAAACGTGGTACTGGCGCAACAAAGAATGCTGCCCGAACTGGTTATGATAAAGCTCAGGATATCTCAAGAAAATTAGGCGATAAAGATAATAATGATTCCTCGTGATCTATGGCAGAAAAAATAAAACTAAAAAATCAAAATCTTTTTTGTGAAAAGAATTTTGTTAATGGTAAGTTTAAGGATCACAAAAAAAGAATTGAAGTTTTAAACCCTGCCAATCAATCAAAAATTGGATCAGTACCAAATTTAGCAAAAAAAGATCTTAAAGAAGTAATTTTAGAAGCACAAAATGCTTTCTATAAATGGCGCAAATTATCAGGAAAAGAAAGAGCAAAAATTTTGCAAAACTGGCATAAACTAATTTTAGAAAATGCTGAAGATTTAGCTTTGATTCTAACAACAGAACAAGGAAAACCAATCACTGAAGCCAGAGGCGAGATTAATTATGGCGCTCAATTTGTTGAATGGTTTGCAGAAGAAGCAAAAAGAAGTTATGGAGATGTTATACCATCTTACAAACAGAATCAGAAAATAATAACTCAACTAGAACCTGTAGGAGTTGTTGCAGCGATAACGCCTTGGAACTTTCCTTCAGCAATGATAACCAGGAAAGCTGCCGCTGCAATTGCTGCTGGCTGCTGCGTTATTCTAAAGCCATCAGAATTAACACCTTTTTCTGCCTTAGCTTTAGCAGTTTTAGCAAATAAAGCTGGAATTCCAGATGGAGTATTTAATGTTGTGACTGGTGATGCCCAAAAAATTGGTGAAGAATTTTGTGAGAATAAAACTATACGCAAAATAAGTTTTACTGGATCAACAAAGATTGGAAAACTTTTAAATAAACAATGTGCCCATGATCTAAAAAAAGTTTCTCTTGAACTTGGAGGATCTGCGCCATTCATAGTATTCTCTGATGCCAATTTAGATGAAGCAATAAATGGTTTAATGCATGCAAAATTTAGAAATGGCGGACAAGCTTGTACTTGCGTTAATAGAATTTTTGTTGAAGAAAAAATTCACGATCAGTTTGTTAAAAAACTGATTTTGGAAGTAAAAAAACTAAAAATTGGCAATGGCTTAATTTCTGATACCAAAATTGGTCCCATGATTTCACAAAATGCTTTAACGAAAGTTGAAAGACTTGTAAATGAAGCAATAGAATCTGGAGCTAAATGTGAAATTGGTGGTAAAAAAGATCAAAAGATCGGCTTTAATTTTTTTCAACCAACAGTTCTAACTAAAGTAAATGAAACAATGCAAATTGCCCAAGAAGAAATTTTTGGAGCAGTTGCAGCAATACAAAAATTCAGAACAGAAGAAGAAGTTATAAATCTTGCCAATAAAACAGAATATGGACTTGGATCATATCTTTACACCAAAGATAATGGAAGAATTTGGCGCATATCTGATGCTTTAGAATTTGGAATGGTTGCAATAAATGAGTGTTCTTTTGCAACAGAAGTTGCTCCTTTTGGTGGTATAAAACACTCTGGTATGGGACGCGAAGGCTCTAAAATTGGCATGCAAGAATTTATGAATTTAAAAACTGTGCACATAAGTTTTTAGAGCTCTATTAACAAAATTAAAAAACTCGTCATTTCCTATATTCTCTTGATATAAAATTTAATTTTTTTTTAATTTGAAACAGAAATTTGGAAAGGTTTGATAAAAACCTTTCCAGAATCATATACCAAATACTAAATCTTATCGTAAGAAATTTTCTCTTTTTTAGCACCTGGGTGAGTTACAGCACCATATCTTGCTGAACCAACAGTTTGTGCATATTTCCATAAATTACCCGATTGATATTCATTTTCTCGATGTTTCCATGTTGCTTTTCTAGCAGCAATTTCTGCCTCAGTCAAATCAACATCAATTGTTCCTTTGATTGCATCAATTATAATTTTATCACCATCTTGCAAAAGAGCAATCATACCGCCAGAAGCAGCTTCTGGAGAAACGTGACCTATACAAAATCCACGCGTACCTCCCGAAAATCTACCATCTGTTATAAGTGCAACTTTATTACCCATTCCTTGACCATAAATTGCCGCAGTTGTAGCAAGCATCTCACGCATTCCAGGTCCACCACGAGGTCCTTCATAACGAATTACTAAAACATCACCTTCTTGATATTTTTTTTGCTCAACAGCTTTAAAACAAGCTTCCTCTGAATCAAAACATCTAGCGCTTCCAACAAATTTTAAAGCCTCATTTTGCATACCGGCAATTTTAACGACTGCACCATCAGTTGCCAGGTTTCCTCTAAGAACAACTACTCCACCAGTTTTAGAAAGAGGTTTCTCAGGTTTATAAACTACATCTTGATTTTCATTAAACTTAACATCTACCAAATTCTCTGCCATAGTTTTTCCAGTAACTGTTAGACAATCACCGTGAATATATCCAGCATCAAGCATAACTTTCAAAATCATTTGCACACCACCAGCTTCATATAAATCTTTTGCAACATATTTTCCACCTGGCTTCATATCAGCAATGTAAGGAGTGCGCTTAAAAACTTCTGCAATATCAAAAGCATCAAAATCAATTCCACATTCATTGGCAATTGCAGGCAAATGAAGAACTGCATTTGTTGAACCACCAGTTGCAGCAACAATTGCAGCAGCATTCTCTAAAGCTTTTTTGGTAACTATGTCTCGTGATTTAATGTTTTTTTCAATCAAATTCATAACAGCTTTTCCAGAATGGTAAGCATATTCATCACGTGATTCGTAAGGAGCAGGAGCACCAGATGAACCGGGAAGAGCCAAACCAATTGCTTCCGAAACACATGCCATAGTGTTAGCAGTAAATTGTCCACCACAAGCACCAGCAGAAGGACATGCAGCTTTAGTTAATATTTTCAAATCTTCGTCAGTCATTTTCCCAGCATCACGTTGACCAACAGCTTCAAAGACATCAACAATTGTTACATCTTTACCCTTAAATTTCCCTGGCAAAATTGATCCACCATACATAAAAACAGATGGAATATTCAGCCTACACATTGCCATCATCATTCCTGGCAAAGATTTATCACATCCAGCCAAACCAACCAAAGCATCATAGCAATGACCACGTACAGTAAGTTCAATTGAATCAGCAATAACTTCACGCGAAGCAAGTGAAGACTTCATTCCCTGATGACCATTAGCAATACCATCAGTCACAGTAATTGTTGTAAATTCTCTTGGAGTACCACCAGCATCTTTAACTCCTTTTTTTGCAGGCTGAGCTTGACGTTGTAATGCAATATTACAAGGCGCAGCTTCATTCCACGCGCTTACCACCCCAACAAAAGGAGCAGATAAATCTTCATCTGTTAAACCTTGTGGATAAAGATCTGTTTTAATGTTATAAAGCATGGTTTTTCTTCCTTCGCAACCATGAGAATGAGTAACATAACGCGAAGGTAATTTTGATTTATCAAATTTAGACATAGTGAAATTTTTTTAATTTTTTTCTAATAATA
>VHBV01000021.1 GCA_016882165.1 Candidatus Pelagibacterales bacterium | reverse complement strand
AAACTACTAATATTGTAAACTTTTTCATAAGTTTTGTGGGATTTCTATTAATTAGATTTAGTTATTTTTTCGATATAGCGCTTTCATTATCAACAGTGCTCTTTCTTTTTTTGATATAATAGAAACCTAGAACAATGTTTTTGTTTTACTAAGATCTCTTACCCATATTTAAAAAAAATTTGGGTAAGAGAAATAAAATATTATTTTATTCTTTATTTGATCTTTCTTTCTCTAACTCATCAAAAATTGCTTTGTTTGCTTGTTCTGTTTTATTGATATTATCACGCGCCATATCTGATTTTTTTATACGAGAAGCCATTTTATTTTCGCTATTTTGTAAAAATTTACTATAGTCATTTCCTGTAAGAACCATGTGAATGTAAAGAGTTCCGTCTTTTGATAAGAATATGTGATCTTTGACCCTTTTAACCCCAGATAAACTTTGGTTTTTTATAACTTCTTTGCTTGCTTGTGAGAAGAATTCTTCTACATCATCGGAATTATTCACATTAGCTGATCTTAAAGCTTCTTTAGTAACTCTGCTAATTTCTGACTGAACTTTAGCAGCAATGTTTCCTTTGGCATTTAGTTCTGCAATTGGAATTTGAAATTTCAGTCCTCCTTTGGAAGGTCCAGCAATTCCTACTGCACCAATTCCATCTTCAACTTCTGGATCTAAAACCCAAGAAGGTAGATTAGAAAGTTCATTGTTTTTGTTAGTAATTTCAGTATTTTTCTTACTGCAAGAAAACAAAGATAAAGCAGCAATTGATAGCAATATTACAATTTTATTTTTCATAATTTTTTTAAAAAAGTTTTTAAATAGTTATATAGCAAAATAATCAAATGAATTGGTGGAGTTTATGAAAAACTTTACCATTTTTAACTCAAAAATACTAGTAGATAATCTATTATTTTTTATTTTGTTTTGCGTCAAAACAGTGATGTATTTTTTAAGCTATGTTTCAGAAATTTGTTTTTCGCAAAGTTTTGATGAAAAAACTAAGAATTAGCTACGAAAAATAGGATCGTTTTAATTAAAGAAAAATCAACTTTTAGATATTTTCTTTTTTGTAAATCAGTAAAATTCCAATTGCTAGACAAATGATTGCAATAACCCATGTTGCGGCAAAAGTTGGGACTAAGTTAGAAGAACTTAGAGCAATCATAATGCTTGATATGATATATAATAGAAGTCCGAAAGTTATACCAAGAAAAATCATTAAAACAGCATAGTTATTTCTTGTATGATTAAGTCCAAAGAAACAAGCAATTAAAATCATTGCTACAAACAGAATTGGTTTACTTAAAAGAGAGTTGAAATAGACAATAAATTTTGTTGGTGAAAAGCCCGAGGTTTGTAGTTCTTCAATTAAATCGGGCAAGTCAAAAATAGAGAATAATTTCACATTCTGAAAATTATTAAATACTTTTTGTATTATAAAGTCTGGCTTCAGATTTGTCTTAATTTTATAGTTATCAATTTTTTTGTTGATGTTATTTTGATCATTTAAAGTTATTTTTTTTAAGTGCCAGCTATCGTTAACTAATATCATTTCTTCAGCATCTATTTTTTGGTAAAAATTATTATTTTTATCAAAAAACCAGAAAACCACTTCATCAAGTTGCAAGCTGTTTTTATAAATTTTACCAGCCTGAATTATTATAGTTTCACCAGATTTATCAATGTTGGATTGCTTCAGCCAAATGCCATTTTTTGGTTCTATCGATAGACGTTCTTCTTTTTTGACATATTGGTTTTCTAACTGATTAAATTTGTTTAAGGCTTGTATTGAAAAGCTGTTAAAGATAGTAATCCAAAAAACGCCTAATAAAAAAGCGCTTATGGCAATTGGTTGCAAAATTTGCCACAAAGAAAAACCACTAGCACGAACTATCGTAATTTCACTTTTGCTTGAAAGTAAAAAAAATGTTACAATTGCTGACATTAAAACCAATGATGGAGCAATATCATTAAGAAAATCTGGAATTTGTAGACAAGGCATAAAAAGTCCAACCCAAAAAGATGCTTCCGATCCTTTTATTTTCTCAATTACATCCATAAAATTGATAAAGAAAATAAGTAAAGAGAATCCCAAAGAAACTTGAACGAATCTTAAAAGAAAGTTAGAAGCTATATAGGTGTTAATCTTTTTTTGCATTCCTATTTGATTTTGTCTTGCGATTTAGTAGATGGAGCCCAGTCAAAGAAAATAAAGCAATATTACAATATAAAATAGGTGATAGTAAAGGTTTTGTTTCGATGAGTTTATAACTAGAAATATTCAAAATTAGAAAAGTAACTGCTAAAGAAATTGCCAAAACAACATTTGAAGTATTTCCTCTGCGGTTAAAATTATCACGCAAAATACAGGAAAGAGCAATAATTGAGAATATAATTGGTAGTAGAGGATAGGTTAATCTTTGATGTAATTCTGAGCTGTATTCTATTAAATCTTCATATTCAGAATCATCATTTGGATCAATTAACTCGTTTAAAAATCTTTCTTTTGGTTTCCAACGTTTTTGAGTTTCTGTTTTATTGTTTTCAGTGAGATTAAAAACATAGTTATCAAAATTTAGAATGTCTGATTTATTTTCAAGTTTGTTTAGTCTTTGTACTGTTCCATTTTTCATGTAGAGCAAAGCTGAGTTATTTTTTACAACAATATTACCACTTTGTGCTGTTATTGTTAAAGAAGATTCTATGTGATTGTCGTTTAATAAAATTCCGGACAAATTGTTGTTTTGATCGCGATTTTGGAAGTAAATAGTCAAATTCTTTAAGTTTTCAAAGCTTTGAGCGTTAATTTTTAAATTAGCATAGTTATTGCTGAAGTTAGTTTTTGATGTTCTTAGCTCTTTGTTAGAGTAGGGCATAAGAAAAAAAGAAATATAAAAGCATAAAATTGAACAAGTAGTAGCAATTATAGCTACTGGCTTTGCAATTTCAAATTTAGTTAAACCAGAATTTTTTAGTATTGTAATTTCATTGCTTGAAATAAGGCGGTTGTATATTAGAAGTATTGAAGCAAAAAGAGAAATTGGAATAATAAAAAGTAGTAACCAGGGTAATATTAGAACGAATAGATAGAAAAATTGCTTTAACTCTATGCCATTATCGGTTATATATTTCACAAAAGAAATAGCTCGGCTGAACCATATTAGTAAAATAAATATAGCAGCAAAGCCGAAAAATCCGGTTAGTATTTTTTTAAGAATGTAACGATTATATAGTTTCAATTTTAAAAAGGTCTTTTAAGGTATTAAATTAATTTGATGCAAAAAATAACAGTTTTATAATGCTATGTCAAAAGTAAAGATTATTTTAAATGGCGAAGAGAAGTTTGTTGAAAAACATACTACAATTGCTGATTTAATTCAAGAATTGGAATTAGACATTAAAAAGGTTGCTATAGAAAAAGATTTAGAGATAATCAGTCCAGATTTTTTTTCTAAAATAGTTTTAAATGAAGGAAATAAAGTTGAGATAGTGCATTTTATCGGTGGTGGTTAGTTTTTTATTATTTATTCTTTTACGTATCTTTTCTATTCTCATATTTTCCATTTCTTTAGTAAAATTAAGTTATATATTACAGAATAATGGCACAGCAAAAATCGTCACCAGTAAAGATTGCAATTATAGAAGATGACTCTTGCAATAGGTTTTATCTTGAAATGGTAATTAAAAAAATGGATTGTCAGCCCATTATAATAGATAATCCTAAGCAATCTATTGAAATTCTTCATAAAGAAAAACCTCATATTGTTCTACTTGATATAAAACTATCAGATGAAATTTCTGGTATTGATATTGCAAAATTGATGAAGAGTGACGAATTTCTAAAATCAGTTCCAATTATTGTAGTGAGTGCATTTGCGGTTGCAAATGAGGTGAAAGAAATTAGTCATAAAACTAAATGTGATAGTTACATAACAAAGCCATTCTCGGTTGATAATTTGATTGATGTTATTACTGAACAGCTTTTCTTTAGGTATGGCGATTAATAGTTTTAAACTATATAATAATATCCCAAAAACAAATTAACTTCAATAATGAAATCAAGTACTGGGTGGAGAAATCAGTTTCTAGGAATACTGGAGAAAGTTATTAAATCAAAGTCCAGCGATTTTTCTGAGTTTATAGGCTTTGTAATACCTCACCAAGATTATGTACAGGTGGAAAAAATAATTAAAAGTAATTTGATGCCAGATTTTTCTGACTTAAGATTTATTCCTAGTTCTATAAAGCCTGGTCCAGAAAATAAATGCGCAGGATCGTTCTTTTCTCTAAAGAAAGATCAATTGATTGAAGCTGAAAAATCTGAGCTGAAAGAAGCAAAAGTGATTGTAAGTCCTGGTCTTGGAGGAGGTGATAGCGAAAAACAGCTAAAGTATTCTATAGAAGAATTTCGAAGAATATTCCCTGATGCAGTAGTTTACTCTCCATTAAAAGATGGCCAGGGAAGAGAGTCTAGGTATATAGAAGGGTTACATTATTATCAAAATGAAAATTACATAAACTTAGAAGAATCAAACAATTTTTTTGCCAAAATAATTTTGCCAAAAATTACTGATAAAGATGGTAATTTATTAAAACCAGAAGAAATAGAAAAATTTACTTTGGCTGGATTTAGTATAGGTAGTAGAGAAAATAGGTCTCATCTTGAATATACTTACGAATTTCTTTTGAGTAAAGGAGTTGCTGAAGCGGAAATTCCTAAATATTTCGATAGAATTTCTGTAGTTAATATTGGTAGCCCAGTTAATTGGAGTTCTCTTAGAGTTGACTCAATTCCAATTTTTACAACTAACATATTATCTGCTACTGACATGGGGACAAGAAAACCAGATAGTCTTATGAGAGCCATTTATTTGGATCCTGAGTGTCATGATAATGATTCGTCTTTTTTTTATAGACCAAATAGTACTAATAATCATCTTATAGTTTTAGGCAACAATTATGTTCCTGTTGTGAGTCAAAGAGTTGTTAATAAGCTTGGTCATGATCTTGCAGCTTATATTGATGCTGTTATTAAAAATAAGGAAATAACAGAAATTTTAGAGTTTCATCGCGATTCTTCCCAGGGCTCTTTTGCTAAAGAAAAAATAAAAGATGTCATAAGTAAAAAAAGAGAATTTAAATATGATAAAAATCTTAACCCTGAAGGTGTTGAAGCTCTTGTCGATTCATGGGCAAATCATATGTCATTGGTCGTCGCAGAAATAGCAAAAAAAGATAAAAAAAAGAAAAAATCAAATGAGATACCATCTGGATCAGTTTGTGGCGATGGAGATGTTATTGATGCTGAAAAATTAAAATCAAAAAAAGAATCTTATTTAAGAAATGAAGGAAATAGCAGCAGATGATCAAAATTTTTTATAATAAGAATAAAAAAATATCACAAAAATTTTATCTCATAAGCTTTCTGCTTCTGACGAGTCTAATTATATTTTATTTCTCATTTTGTATATATGATAATTTCATATTACAAAAAAAAATTAAATCGGATTTAATAATTAGTAATCAAAAAATTAGTAGAAAAATAGATGATTCTCTGGCTTATACTAACCATATAATGAAGTATATCGGTGATCAGATTGTAAGAAGTAATGCCAAGAATAACTATAAATTTATTAATAAACTTTTAATTAGTTATCGTATTCCAAACAATGATTTGCTTTCTTGGAGTACATTTTCTTGGGTTGATGAAAATTTTCATTTAGTTGTTTCAAGCAACATAGGAATTGATACTAAAAATTTTTCAGACTTATCAAAAAGAGATTATATGCCCAACACAGCCTTATATCCAAATACGCTGCAACTTGGGCAACCAGTTTTTGGAGTAAAAAGTAATTTATGGTCAATTCCAATCGGTTATGGAGTAGTTGATAGTAAAAATAACTATATAGGATCGGTTGTAACAGGAATTGTTATTGATGGTCTTAGAAATAAACTAAAAGAAATTTTAGATGATAAAAATTTGCTATACGCGGTTATTGATGAAAGAAATGGAACTGAGGTAATTAAATCTGATCAAGTAGATAAAATATTAGTCCAGAAAATATTAAGAGAAATACCATATCTAGATAATAACAACTCATTTTATGGTAAATTTTTCTACTACCAAAAAATTAATAATTATCCATATGCTATTATTACAATTTACTCTCCAAAGCAGTATCATAAGTGGATCAAGGAAAGAAGAATAAGTTACTCTTTGTTGTTTGTTGGAATGATAACAATTTTTTTAATACCATTAATAATTCTGAGAAGAAAACTAATTATTCCTATCATTCAGCTTTCTGAGGCTACTAAATGTATAGCTTCTGATAAGAAAATTAATTTTTATATAAACTCAAATATAAAAGAAATTAAGGAATTAGAAAAACAATTAAAAAATCTGGAAAAGTATAAACTTGATTTGTTACGTGCAAGAGATGCGCAATCTAACTTCTTTCTAAATATGAGTCATGAGCTACGTACTCCTCTGACTGGAGTAATAAGTTTTGCAGAGTTAATAAAAAACCAGTTTCATGGTAAAATAAATCCAGAATATAAAATTATGGCAGAGCACATTTACAATTCTAGTAATCATCTTCTAACAATGATCAACAACTTGTTAAATTTCTCCAAGATTAATAACAGAACAATAAAGTTGCTTGAAGAAAAGTTTATCGTGTTTAACGAGATTGTAAGTGCAGAAGAAAAGGTTCTTTCAGAAATATTAAAAAAGAATCTTAAGATAGAAAAATCTTTTCCAGATGAAGAAATTTATCTATTTGCTGATAGAGAAATGTTTGGAAGAATGTTCTTAAATTTACTGTCTAATGCTGTTAAATTCAGTCACCAAGATGGTAAAATAGAAATTAAGATTTTTATAAATAATCTAAGAGAGCTAGAAATACAGGTTATTGATTATGGTATTGGTATTAAATCAGAGGATATAGATTTAGTCATGGAAGAGTACGGTCAGGCTCATGATGGATACAAAAATAATAAAAATGGTATAGGTCTTGGTTTGCCTATAGTACAAAAAATACTCAATGTTCATGGTGGAAAAATGAAGTTAGAGAGTGTTTATGGTCAAAAAACTATGGTGCAGATTATTTTTCCAGAAAGCAGAATTGTGTAGTTAAAATATAAATTTTTTACAATTTAAGTGTGTACTTGTGATAAGTCTTTGCTTTTTTCTACTGCTTTTGGATTTGTAACAGTAGTTCCAGGGATTTCAGAGCCAACATCGTTTGAAGTTTCAAAGTATAATCCAGATTTGTCTCGAGTTTCTTTATTATTTTTGTTTTGCGAAACAACTTTTTCTGATGGTTCTTTTTTTTCAAATAAATTTTGCTCTGATGTCACTTCATTTTGAATTTCTTCACTAAAATCAAAATGTCGTTTTCTTTTTTGAAGAGCCCAGTTTGCGAAGGTAATATGAGAATAAGCTCCATAATCTTTCCAAATGCTTTTCAGTGTTCCATAAAGTGAATTAGAAACTCCTTCGAAAAATGGATTTTTATGTACTAGCTTGAAGCCGTGAGGGTGGAAAACTTTTGCTTCAACAATGTTTGTAGCTTCAGCCAGTAAATAAGCTGACCCAACAAAAGCTGATGCCGCAACTGCACAAGGTATTCCAATTGTTGCTGATGCCGCAAATTTTAATCCTTTCCATGCTTGGCTTAAAATGCTAAACATAAGTTAATCGCGAAAATTGATGAATTGTAAGGGAGTTTCGTAAGTAGAGCTTTTTATTAAAGAAATAGCTTCTTGTAAGTCATCGCGCTTTTTTGCTTCAACTCTTATTTCATCACCTCTAATTGAAGCCTGAACTTTCATTTTTGTATCTTTAATTTGTTTGGTAATTTTTTTTGCCACTTCTTGTTCAATACCGTTTTTTAGTTTTATCTCTTGTTTTATTGTGTTTCCTCCTGCCTTTTCTTCTTTCTGAAAATCAAGTGCTTTAGGATCAACTCCTCTTTTTACGCAAAATACTTTTAGAGAGTCTGAGATTTGTCCAATTTTATATTCATCTTCAGCGCTGATTATAATTTTATTATCCTTTGTTTGAAGCTCGATAGAAAACTTTGCACCTTTGAAATCGTAACGATTTGTCAGTTCTCTTAGTACTGAATTTACAGCGTTATCAACTTCCTGAATATTAATTTTAGAAACTATATCAAAGCTTGGCATATTTTCTTATTTTATAATTTTAGTATTAATTTGTTTACCATAACAAACTGACTAAGATTGTACAATCTTTATTTTAGAGCTTGTTTCAAATCTTCAGTTAAGTCATCAATATGTTCAAGACCAACAGAAAGACGACACATTGATTCAGTAATTCCTATTTTTAGTCTTTCTTCAGAACTGATATTCGAATGTGTTGTGGTTGCTGGATGAGTAATTAAAGATTTTGCATCACCTAGATTATTAGAAATATCGATGATTTTGAGATTATTCATGAAATTAAATGTGTCTTTTTTGTTACCATTAATTTCAAAAGCAAGCATCGCACCACCATTTTTCATTTGTTTTTTTGCTATTTCGTATTGAGGATGTGACTTTAGATTAGGATATAAAACTCTTTTTACTTTTGGATTAGTTTCCAAAAATTCAGCAATTTTTTGAGCATTATAACAATGTCTTTCCATTCTAAGGGTAAATGTCTCTAGTGATTTTAAAATTACCCAAGCATTGAAAGGGCTTAAAGCAGGTCCAGTATGACGATGAAACGGTAGTAAAGTTTCTTTTATAAATTCGGTTGATCCTAAAACACATCCACCAAGTGTACGACCTTGTCCATCCATATGTTTGGTTGTTGAGTAGACAACAATATCGGCTCCTAATTCAAAAGGTTTTTGGCAGTAAGGTGAAGAAAAAATATTATCTACTATAAGTTTTGCAGAGTTTTTTTTGCATAAATTAGCAACAAACTCAATGTCAATTATCTCCATATTTGGATTGGCTGGAGTCTCAATAAAAACTACTTTGGTGTTTTTCTTAAAAGCGTTTTCCCATTCTTCTTTGCTAGTTCCATCAATTAAAGAAACTTCAATTCCATAGTTAGGTAGAATTTTTGTTGCAATATGGTAGCATGATCCAAATAAAACTTTTGATGCAATAAAATGATCTCCAGCTTTTATTTGGCACATAATAGAAGCAAAAACAGCTGCCATTCCAGAAGCCATTACACAAGTGCTTTCAGCACCCTCAAGAAGAGCAAGTTTGTCTTCTAGCATTTTAAGGCTTGGATTTAAGTATCTTGAGTAAACATAACCAGGAGCTTCTCCGTTGAAACGACTTTCAGCAGTTTCAGCAGAGTTATAAGCGAAACCTGAGTTCAAAAAAATTGCCTCGGAAGTTTCGCCAAAATTAGAGCGGATTGTTCCGCCACGAACCATTTTTGTTTCAAGGTTTAGTTTTAAATAATCAGTTTGTTTATTTTGGTAGTTCGTCATTTTTTTCTTCTTTTAGTAGTTCGATTTTTATTTGAGCTGTTCCTTTATCTTTGAAACCAAGTTCTATAGATGCTTTTTCAGATAAGTCTAGTACTCTTTTACCGTGATAAGGACCGCGGTCATTAACTTTTACAATCACGGTCTTATTATTATCAAGGTTAGTAACCCTTATTGTAGAAGGCAATGGTAAATTAGGGTGTGCAGCTGTTAGTTTGTTAATGTCATAAATTTCACCATTGGCTGTTTTTCGACCTTGAAAAGCTTCTCCATACCATGAAGCAGTACCACTTTCTAAGAAAACATAATTTTCTTGTTCATAATCAGAATTATTGAAAGCTTTAGTTATTATTGCGTGATATTTATTTTTGTAGGTTTGTAATATTTTGTCAGAACAAGATGGAGTTAAAAATAGGATAAAGATAGCTAAGTAGGCTTTATAGGCTTTTTTCATTAAATTAAAAGTTGTTTATATATAGTGTGGTGAAATTTATCCAATTTTTCAATTGTCTTTTGTTACGGGTTTTTTTGATAATGGTTATCATAAAATGTGATAATCAATATCATTAGGCAATTGTAGCAGATTTTAAATTAATGACAAGTACGATTTTTTTAAAAAAAAATCTATATTTTATCAAACAAATATGTACATTGCAAAAAATCAGTATTTTATCTTAATTTATATATATGAATAAAAACTCTCGTAAAGCTTTCTCTTTGATAGAGATTTCAATTGTAATTTTAATTATAGGAATTCTTGTTGCTGGTGTTACTCAGGGAAGCAGAATTGTAAATCAATCAAGAATTACTTCTGCGCGTTCCTTAACTAAAAGCTCTCCTGTGGCATCAATAAGAGATATTGCACTCTGGCTCGATACAACCTCAGAAAATAGCTTTATTGCTTCTGAAGCTGATGACGAAAATAAAGTTACAACTTGGTATGATATAAATCCTCATGTTACAACTAAAACAAGCTTTTTAAGCACAAATTCTACCCATAGCATTACTTCTGAAGCCCCTACTTACAGAAATGGATGTATTAATGTTTTACCTTGCTTATATTTTAATGGTACTTCAACGGGATTGTCAGTTTCTATAGAGGGAGGAGGAAATTTGATTAATACAAAAAATATGTCGGTATTTGTAGTTTTCTCAGCACCTCAAAGTTTTGGGTCTAGTGCTGCTGATAATAAAACTATTATTTCTTCTGACACTTCAACAACCAACTATGCTTCTGTTTATGTAGATTATCAGGGAAATCCTAATTATTATGTTAATAGTGGTTATGGAATAACAAGTTCTACAACTTCTTTATCTAATTCTGTAAAATATGTTTATAGTGTTATAGATGATGGAAGTAGTTCAATTTATCATTATGTTAATGGTTCAGTTGCTAACTTGAGTGGCGCAAGTGGTGACATTATGAAACCAACTGGAGTTTCTACAATTGGTTTTAATACTAATTCTGATGGCTTAACTAAGAGTCAATTCTATGAAGGTGGAATTGGTGAAATTATAATTTTTTACAAGGCTCTTAATACTTCTGATAGAAAATCAGTTGAAGATTATTTAGCCAAAAAATGGGGAATTAAAATTGCTTCTTAAAAATTTTTACTAAAAAAGAGTGTTAAGTATTATTCAGATGGTTGTTAGATATATTATTAACTATCTTTCCAGCCCACTCTTTTTAGGAAAAATTCATAAGAATCTTCATAAGTGAAGGTTTTGTTATCATCAAAGATTACCAGCTTGTT
This sequence comes from Candidatus Pelagibacterales bacterium, assembly GCA_016882165.1. Taxonomy (GTDB): domain Bacteria; phylum Pseudomonadota; class Alphaproteobacteria; order Rickettsiales; family UBA1997; genus UBA2645. The sequence goes on along the minus strand of VHBV01000021.1, from coordinate 1,084 downwards.
TGCAATTTCTCGTAAAAAACCTTCGTCGTGAGTTACTGTTATAACAGCGCCTTCAAAGTTTTTGATGGCTTCCAGAAGAGATTCGCAAGATTCCATATCCAAGTGGTTGGTTGGTTCGTCAAGCAAAAGCAAATTTACACCTTTAAGCAAAATTTTTCCAAGCATAACGCGGCTTTTTTCGCCTCCAGATAAAACTCCAATTTTTTTGTTTGCTAGGTCGCTTGAAAACATCATGTTACCACAAACTTGGCGAACACGTGTTTGGGGAAGTCGATCATCAACTTTTTGCAGTTCTTCGTAAATGGTTAAGTTGTTATCGAGACGATCTATATTCATTTGTCCAAAATAGCCAATAACTGTTTTATTATTAGTTTTTATATTGCCTTTAATTGGACTTATATCTTGAGTAAGAAGTTTTAGCAAAGTTGATTTTCCTTTGCCATTTTTTCCAATAACACAAATTTTATCACCATTTTCAACTTTAAAAGATAAATTCTGAATCAAAAGGTGATCTGGATTATAACCGAAAGCCAAATGATCAACTTCAATCATATTCTCTTTGCTTCCATAAGGCAGATGGTTGAAATTAAAATCAAGAGTTGCAATGTCTTCTAATTTTTCTTTTACTTCTTGCTTGTCCAGCATTTTTGCTCTTGACTGAGCACGGCTTGCCATACTTGCTTTAGCCTTGAAACGATCAATCCATTCTTGGGTTTTTTGTCTTTGCTTTTCTTCGTTAGCACGAGTTTTTTCGTAAATTTCTTCTTCAGCGGCAATTTTTTCTCTAACTCCTTGAGTATTTCCAGGAATTTTTTTGAAAGAATTTCTGTGAATTATCAAAGTGTGAGTAATAACGCTATCCATGAAAGCTCGATCGTGAGTGATGAGAATTAGTTCGCCTTGCCAATCTTTTAGAAACTCTTTTAACCAACGAATTGAATGAATGTCTAAGTAGTTTGTTGGTTCATCAAGTAATAACATTTGTGGTTCCATCAGCAATAACTTTGCTAAGTTTAGTTTAACTTGATAACCACCAGAGAATTTCTTTGGATCTTTATATAAATCGTCGTAACTGAATCCAAGA
>VHBV01000020.1 GCA_016882165.1 Candidatus Pelagibacterales bacterium | reverse complement strand
AGCAAATTTAGGTTTATTTTTATCAATTTACTTCATTTCTGCCTGTATTTTTATACCATTATGGCAATTTATAGCAAAAAAAACTGACATTATAAAATCTTGGACAATTTCGTTACTTGGTTCTTTAATAACTTTCTTTTTTGCTTATTTTTTGCAAGAGAACTCTGTTAATTTATTTTACTTTATTTGTTTCTTTTCAGGAATATTTCTTGGAGCCGACTTAATTTTTCCTCCAGTAATAATGGCAAAAATTACTTCTAGAAAAGAAAATTCTGTTTCTTCTTATTTTGCTATTTGGAATTTTTTAACAAAAATTGCCATACTTTCCGCTGCTTCGTTCAGCTCTATTTTTTTAGGTTTATTTGGTTATCAACCTTCTGAATTAAATACTGATACAAGCTTAATACCATTTTTTTATGCTCTTTTACCCTGCGTAATTAAATGTTATGTTTTTATTTTATTAATAACATTGAAAAAGAAAAATCAGTTATTAGATCAATAATAATTGATATCAATTTTCCCAACTATAAGCACTAAGAAGATATTTCAAGATGTATTAGAGTTTGGTATACCAAATTATAATTCTACTTGATATTTTTAGTAACCAATCAAAAGCTCGAACTAATGTCTAAAAAATTTAAAACAATAATATTACTTATGTCACTTGGATTCATATTTGGATGTTCTTCAATTAACCCAGAAATATACAGCAAAAACTCACCAAAATTAGATATTAGAGAATATCTAAAAGGTAAACTCGAAGCTCATGGAATTCTTCAAGACAGAAGTGGTAAGGTTATAAAATCTTTCACTGTAACAATGACAGGAACTTGGAATCAAAATAAAGGAAAATTAGTTGAAGACTTTATTTTCTCTGATGGCAAAAAAGATCACCGCGAATGGAACATTGAAATGATTGATAATAATCATTTTACAGCAAAAGCACATGATACAATTGGATTTGCAAAAGGTTTGCAATATGGCAATGCAATGAAGATGGACTATGTTTTAGAAATTGATGTTGATGGAAAAAAATACAACATAAATCTAATAGACTGGATTTATTTGGTTGATGAAAAAACTGCAATTAACGTTTCTAAAATGACTAAATTTGGCTTTAAAGTTGGAACTCTTACAATATCATTTAAAAAACTAGACTAGTCATGCGAAAGAGTTGCCTTATAATTGGTGCGAGTAATGGAATTGGTGAAGCCTTGGTTGAAAAATATTTCAATCAAGGCTTTGATCTAGTTATATCAAGTCGTAGTGAAGATAAGTTACAACAAATTAGAGAAAAATTACTGAACAATAATAAAAACACAGAAAATAAAATTATTGTCACCAAATCAGATGTATGCGATAGCAAATCAATAGAAGAATTAATAAATACCACTTATAAACACCACTCTAAGATTGATCTAGTAATCTTCTGCTCAGCAATTTACAGCCCCACTTCAGCTTTCTCATTTGATTTGGAAGAGAGTCATAAAATAATTGATACTAACCTTAAAGGCGCAATAAATTTGCTTCATAAAGTATTACCAAAACTTGAACAACAAAACTTTGGTCATATTGCTTTTGTTGCTTCAGTTGCAGGTTACAGAGGATTGCCTCAATCTTTTGCTTATGGAGCTTCAAAAGCCGGTTTAATTAACTTGTGTGAAGGAATCTATCCAGAACTTCTCAAGAAAAACATCAATATCTCACTAATAAATCCAGGATTTGTTAAAACTCGACTCACCGAGAAAAATAAGTTTTCGATGCCTTTTATCATAACTCCAGATAAAGCTGCTGAGGCCATTTTTTCTGGCTTAGAGAAAAAACAATTTGAAATTCATTTTCCTAAAAAATTTACCATTTTCTTAAAAATACTTAGAATAATACCTAATTTTATTTTTCTAAAAATTATAAAAAGGATTTAAGATGTATAATTTAAGCGAGAAGAAACTTTATAAACCATTCAGCAACGATCTTGAGAAAGTTGAGGTTATTTCTTATCTCAAGAAAATTCTTATCCAAGAGTCTTCTTTAATTACAATAGCTGCAACTTATGGTGTTATTATTGCCTTACTTTCTCTTGCAGTACCAATTTCTGTTCAATTTTTAATAAATTCAGTATCTTTCACTGCAACAACACAACCAATAATATTTCTTGGCATTACTTTATTTCTTTTCTTGGGATTTTGGTCACTTTTGAACATTTTAAGATTTTACGTAACCGAAATATTTCAGCGCAAATTCTTTGCTCGCATGACTTCCGAGGTTGGTTTGTCGCTTTTAAATGCAGAATATAAAACTTTTGAAACCGCAAACCAAACAGAAATGGTAAATCGTTTCTTTGAGACTACCAATATTCAAAAGTCTATTCCTAAGATTTTAACCAAAACTTTCGCCATAGCCTTACAAACTATTGCTGGACTTATATTAGTTAGTTTTTACCACCCAATATTTTTGGTATTTAGCTTATTTGCAGGAACTTCCGTATTCTTAATTTGGATTTTGTACTACAAAAAAGCTCTTAAAAGTGCATTTTATGAAAGCAGAAGAAAATATGATATTGTTGGTTGGCTTGAAGATATAGCGCGTGGCCATCTATCTTTCAAATCTAAAGCTGGTCATGATTATGCAAAATATAAAATTAATTTTTTAACTGGCCTTTATCTTGAAGAAAGAAAACAACATTTTAAAAGTTTATTTTCTCAAACAATTTTATTGCTTGCTTTATATGTCGTTTCAAGCATCTCTCTTCTTATGATTGGAGGTTTGCTGGTTTTAAAAGGACAATTAACAATCGGTCAACTTGCTGCTGCAGAACTTGTTTTATCAACTTCTCTTTATGGAATATCTCAATTCGGTAAAGATTTCGAAAGCTTCTACGATTTAATTGCCTCTTGTGAAAAATTATCGCAATTTCAAAATATTCCATCTGACAGGAAAAATGGCTTAAAGTTGCCTTCAGAAAATATCAACATTAAATTCAAAGATGTTTTTTTTAGAAATAATTCAAACTCTTATCTACTAAATATAGATATTACTTATAACAAAAGTTATGCAATTTTAAGCGAAGGTTTTTCTACAAAAAAACTCATACTTGATATGATGCTTGGATTCACAAAACCAGAGCAAGGTTCAATTCAATTAAATGGAGTTAATCTTAAAGATTTTGATTTATATGAATACAGATCTGAAATTAGCTTGATTGATAATTCTCCACTTATTGAAGCAAGCATAAAAGAGTATTTAACATTAGGATCTGAGACAATAAGTGACGCAGAAATAAATAATATTCTTACAGCTGTAAAACTTGATGAACATATTTTGCAACTGCAAGATGGAATTTTATCAAGAATTATTCCTTCTGGATGGCCATTTTCACAAACTGAGAAAATTTTACTTAAAATTGCGAGAGCTCTTTTGCGCAAAACAGAAATTATAATTTTAACTGAAGTTTTTGACTCCATAGCACCCAAAATTAGAAATACAGTTTTTGAATATATAAATAACCATACTCAAACAACATTAATTTACTTTACAAACAGAGAAAATGATTTGGAAAATTTTGATCAATATATTGTGATAAAAAATAACTCCTCTAAGCTTTTCAACTCGAAAGAAGAACTTTTAGAATTTAAAGAAAAATCATCTGAAAATGAGCAATAATTTTAATCAAGAAGATAAAAGTTTTTTTACTAATCTTAACAAGATTTATTTGCCCAAATTTGCCAATAATCTGCCAAGAATTTTACTATATTTTGTAATAATTTTAATCATTACTTTTACAATAATTCCTTGGCAACAAACCTCAAAAGGCTTTGGCTATATTATTGCCTCAGATCCGAATGAAAGAGCACAGAATATTACTGCGACAATAGAAGGAAGAATAAAAAAGTGGTATGTACAAGATGGATCAAACGTTAAAGCAGGAGAAAAACTGGTAGAAATAGTTGATAACGATCCACTAATAATTCAAAGATTAAGTTCTGATCGTGATGCTAAAAAAAGAAAACTTGAAGTGGCAAAAATTGCATCCGAAACATCAAAAATAAACTATCAAAGACAAGAAGATCTTTTTAACAAAGGTCTAAGCTCAAGAAAAGATTTTGAAGAAGCTAAAATTGAATATAAAAAACTACTTTCCGCAGTTGAGACTTCTGCGTCTGAGCTTGCAGAAATAGAAATCAAGCTTTCAAGACAACAAAATCAAATTATCTATGCTCCAAAAGATGGGATAATTCTTAAAGTTTTAGCTGGAGACAACGCAACTCTTGTAAAATCTGGTGATAAAATAGCAACTTTTGCTCCTGAATTAACAGATCCAGTTGTTGAGTTGTATGTTGGTGGAAACGATATTCCACTTGTTAGTCCTGGAAGAAAAGTACGTCTTCAATTTGAAGGATGGCCAATTGTACAATTCAGCGGATGGCCTTCAACAGCAATTGGAACTTTTGGTGGCGAAGTTTATTCTGTAGATTCTTCAATATCAGAAAATGGCAAGTTTCGTGTTTTAGTAAAAAAACCAGAAAATGAGAAATGGCCCGAAAAAAGATTTTTGCGCCATGGCGCTAAAGCTTATGGCTGGGTTTTATTAAATCAGGTTAGTTTGGGATATGAAATTTGGAGACAACTCAATAGTTTTCCTCCTAACTTCGATTCAGAACCCACAAAAGATCAACATCATAAAGACCACAAATAAGCAAAATGAAACTTAAAAATACGCCAAATATAAAAAAGTTTCAGCCAAAATTGATCTTAATAAGCTTTTATAAAAATCAATTTGGCAATATTTGCAAAAATCATTTAACCAATTTTGAATCACAACTTAAAGCTTGGCAAAAAAACATTATTGCAATCACTGCTTTAATTTTTTTCTCATTTGATGAAGCTTACACAAAAAGTAACGAAGAAAAAATTACAACTAATATTGTAATTTCTTCAGCTGAAAAATTTTATCCTAAAATTCTTTCAAGCTATGAAAAAGTTAAAGCAACTGAAGGATCTTATCTTGCATCTCAAGGATTCTTTGACATAAAGCTTAATCAAGAACTTTACAATAAAAGTCGCGGCTACTATGACGGTAAAACATATGATGTAAATTTAGAAAAAGAGCTGGGTTTTATGGGCTCAAAAGTTTACGGTGGATATCGCAAATCATATGGAAATTTTGCAATTTACGATGGGAATAAAGTCACTAATAACGAAGGTGAATATAGAATTGGAGGGAAAGTTTCACTTCTAAAAGATCGAGGAATAGATAGCGCAAGACTTGGGGTTTTACTTGCGCAACTTGGTGTTGAAGAAAGTAAAATTCAACTAGAACTTATGAAGAGAACAATCCAAAGAGATGCTATAAAATCTTACTGGAAATGGGTTGTTTCAGGAAAAATATATCAAATTTACAAAAATTTATATGATTTTTCTCTTACTCGCCAAAATCAACTAGAACAAAGAATGGCGAAAGGTGACGTTGCTCAAATAATTGTCGAAGAAAATAAAAAGAACATACTCAGAAGAAAAAATGCCTTGATATCTTCACAACAAGAATTCAAAAAAAATGCCATTAATCTTTCACTATATCTTAGAGATGAAAATGGTTCACCAAAAATTCCTGAAGAAAATAATATTCCTGAAATTGAACAAGAAATAACAGCACATAAAATAGATTCTTCAAAAGATATTGCAGATGATTTAATAAGAAGACCGGAAATAAAATTGATTGAAATTCAGAAAAAACAAAAGGAAGGACAATCAAAATATGCAAAAAATCTTTTACAACCAAAACTGGATTTAGAATTTGAAGCCTCAAAGGATGAAGGAAAAGAAACATTAGCAAAATCACAAAGCGAGAATCTTGTTAACTTAAAGTTTTCATCACCTTTACAATTCAGAGAAGCAAAAGGTAAAATTGCCAGTTATGATGCTGAATTAAGAGCTATTTCTTTTGAAAAACAGTTGCTACAGGATCAGATAAAAAATGAAATTGAAACAATCTTAATAAATGTTAATAGCCTTGCCGAAATATACAAAAATCTAACCAAAGAAGCAGAACTTGCAGAGCTACTAGAAAAATCAGAAAGAGAAAAATTTAAACATGGTGCCAGCAACTTTTTCTTAGTAAATTTAAGAGAACAAGATACAGCGATTACAAAAGCTTCTAAAGCAGAAGTTTTGGAAAAATATTATACAACTATTGCTGACTATGAATTGGCAATTTTTTCGGCAAACCAAATATGAAAAAACAATCAATTGCAATAATTGGATCTGGAATTTCTGGTCTTTCTTGTGCTTATTTTTTAAGTGATAAATTTGATGTAAAAGTTTTTGAAAAAAATAATTATTTTGGAGGACACTCAAATACAGTAGAAATTAACTATTCTGATAAAAAAATTGCTGTTGACACTGGTTTTATCGTTTTCAACCACCAAACATATCCAAATCTAAAAGCTTTTTTTGAGTTAATGAAAGTTGATTATGAAAAAAGCAATATGTCTTTTGCCGTAAAAATTAATAATTCAAAACTTGAATACGCCGGCACAAATTTAGCAACAGTTTTTGCACAAACAAAAAACATTCTAAATTTTAAGTTTTTACGCATGCTTCTGGATATTGTAAAATTCAATAAGAAAGCTGAATCAATTTTGCAAAAAGAGTTTAACCCAAACTATACATTAAAAAACCTAATCGATGATCTAAATTTGGGCGATTATTTCAAAAAATATTACCTACTTCCTATGTCGGGAGCAATATGGAGTTGTCCTTTGGAAACAATGCTTTCTTATCCCGCTCAAAGCTTTGTTCGCTTTTTTAAAAATCATGGTCTTTTGACAGTTGCCAATCAACCACAATGGTTCACTGTAACTGGTGGCTCAAAAGAATATGTAAAGAAAATAATCAATAAAGTTGGTGAAGAAAATTTCCTGCTAAATAATGAAGTAATTTCTGTTAGTCGTCAAAATGAAAAAATATCAGTTCAATCAAAAAGTGGTGAGATCTTATTTGATCATGTTATTTTTGCTTGTCACGGAGATCAAGTATTAAAAATACTACATAATCCAGAAAAACTAGAAAAAGAAATTCTTAGCAATTTCAAATATCAAACCAACTTAGCAGTTCTGCATCGAGATACTTCTGTAATGCCTAAATCAAAAAAAACTTGGTCAAGTTGGGTTTATAGCAATAACCAAGAATCAAGCGAATCTAATATTGCAGTAAGTTATTGGATGAATAATTTGCAAAATATTGACCATAATTATCCTTTATTTGTTACTTTGAATCCAAATCAAGAAATTGATTCTAACAAAATATTTGCGCAATTTAATTACGAACATCCAATATTTGATAGTTCTGCCGTCTCTGCTCAGGAAAAAATTTCAGAAATTCAAGGATCAAATAGAATATACTTTTGTGGAGCTTATCAAAAATATGGTTTCCATGAAGATGGCATTTCTTCCGCAATTTCAGTAATTAATAAGTTGGGAATTTTTACGCCATGGCAATAATACCTAATTCCTTGTCAAAAATTGGTATAAAAACTCACTTTCTTTGTTATGCCTCGGTCTTTCATAAAAGACTTCTTCCAAGCGTAAATGAGTTTTGCTACAATGTTTTTTACCTTCTAATTGATATATCAAAAACCAAAGAACTTGAAACAAGGTTTTTATCATTAAATAAATTCAATATTTTCAGCTTTTATAACCAAGATCACTGCAAACCAAATAACACAAATTTAGAAGTCTGGATAAGAGAAATTTTAACTCAAAATAATTTAAACCACAAAATTCAACAAATTTTTCTTCTCACTCACCCAAGAATTTTAGGATATGTTTTTAACCCTGTAAGCTTCTGGTTTTGTCTTAACGAAAAAGAAGAATTAATAGCAGTTTTAGCAGAAGTTAATAATACTTTTGGTGAAAATCATAATTATCTAATTTTTAACCAGAATCATGCTCCAATATCTTCAGAACAATGGATTATTGCTGAGAAAGAATTTCATGTCTCTCCATTTTTTAAGGTGAGCGGATCCTACAAATTTCGTTTTATTTTCACAAAAACAAAAGTTGCAGCTTACATTGATTACTTTGAAAAAGATTCTTCAAAACAACTAATAACAAATGTTGTATGCGCTAAAGAAAACCTACAAGATAAAACATTATTAAAGGCTTTTTTAACAATTCCTTTTCTAACTTTAAAACTAATAGTTCTAATTCATTGGCAAGCCTTGAAATTGCTTTTCAAAAAGAATAAATACATTCCAAAACCTATACAAAAAAATCATAATTTAACCTTAAGCAAATGAGCAAAAAAGAAAGATACAATTTTATTTGGGAAGCTTTAGAGAACGCCGAGAAAGGCTCTATAACAATTTATCTTCCCGATGCAAAATTAGAATTCAAAGCACAACAAAAAGGATCTTACTGCGACATAAAAATCAAAAATTACAATGTTATTGATTATCTAATTACCGGTGGTGACATTGCTCTTGGAGAATCTTACATTGAAAATATGTGGGAAACTTCAAATCTGGCAAACTTACTTACTTACTTCACAGAAAACTCACATTGTTTGGAAGAATTCTTTCATGCTAAAAAGCTTAAAGCATTGACGCTTTTTATAAAAAGCTTTTTCACTAAAAATACTAAAAGTGGTAGTAAGAAAAATATTAGATCTCACTATGATTTAGGAAATGATTTTTATGAACTGTGGCTTGATGAAACAATGACATACTCAAGTGCTATCTTTGACAATCAAGATATCACTCTAAGTCAAGCTCAGGATAAAAAATACAAAAATATAATTTCAAAACTCAACCATGGTTCAATTCTTGAGATTGGTTGTGGTTGGGCTGGATTTGCAGAAGCTGCCGCTTTATCTGGTTATAGTTTAAATTGTTTAACTATCTCACAAAAACAATTTTTATATGCAAAAAAACGAATTTCTAATCTTAATCTAGAAAAACAAGCAAACATAAAATTACAAGACTATAGAGATGAGAAATCTCTTTACGACAACGTAGTTTCAATTGAAATGTTTGAAGCAGTTGGAAAAGAATACTGGTCAAAATATTTTGAAATTGTTGCAAAGTCTTTAAAAGATAACGGCAAAGCTGTTCTACAAATTATAACAATTGATGAACAAGTTTTTGATGACTATGTAAGTCGAGTTGATTTCATTCAAAAACACATTTTTCCAGGCGGAATTTTGCCTTCCAAAACCATAATCAGAAACTTAGCAAAACAACATGGGCTTGAGGTTAAAAGTGAGTTTAACTTTGGCTTAGACTACTCTAAAACACTAGAAATGTGGTTAACAAATTTTGATTCTAAATATAAAGAAATAGTTGCACTTGGATTTGATGACTACTTCATCCGCAAGTGGCGCTTTTATCTTTGCTACTGTATTGCTGGTTTTAATGCAAAAAGAACAGATGTTGTACAGTTTGAATTAATAAAATCAGAAAAATGAGTTACAAAAAAATAATATTACTTTTTCTAGTAATTCCTCTTTTAAGATTTGAAGCTTTTGCTCAGAATACAGCTCCAAATGAATTTGGCAAAATATGTCCGCAAGTTTACCTAATAGGATCTTCTGACCTTAATTTCTTAGCACTTAAAGTTTATAAAATTTCTTTATGGTCTGAAGATAAAAAATTTTCTTACGACAAAAAATTTGCCATAGAAATTTTATATAATATGAATTTTTCTAAAGAAGATTTAGCAAAACGTTCAATTGAGGAGATTAAAAAAACCACTTCAATCAGCCAAGAAGAAGAAGAAACCTACTACCAAAAATTAATCAGTATATTTAGCAACATAAAAAAAGGCGATCAAAAACTTGCCATTTTTGATCCGAAAAATGGTGTCAAATTGTTCCATAATCACAACTTAAAAGGTGACATTTCGGATTTAAAATTTGCTCGTCTCTTTGTCGATATTTGGTTAAATGAAAATGGCTCTTACCCAAAAGTAACAAAAAAAATTTTAGGAAAATAAATTATACCAAAAATTAACTTGAACAAGAAAGAGGCTTAGCTCTTTCATTTTTTGGAGTTGCTTCATAGTAACTTTTGTAAACTTCATCAATCTCAAAAGGATTTTTCATCAATTTTTGCAAAACTTGAATTTCTGAATAATCATTATTTTCAGCTTTTATAATTGCGCGTTGCAACAAATAGTTACGCAAAATAAATTTTGGATTATTTCTATTCATAACACTTAGCCTCAAGTTATCAGAAATATCTTTTTTAATTAATAGCTCCAAATATTTCTCACCAAATTTAAACCACTCTGTACCTAAATTTACAAAAAACTCTCTATAATTCTCCATTTTTAGCACATTGCTCAAACCAACAAAAAAGTTGGTATAATCAAGTTCGCTCTTCTCTAAAATCTCAAGTAGTTCATATATCAAATTCTGCACTTCCAAGTCACAATTTTCAAATCCAAGCTTTGCTGACATTAAATTGTGATATTCGTCTAGAAAGAAATTTTCATATTTTCCTAAAATTTCTTTTTGTTCCTCAATAGAAATAAGACTTGAAAGAGTAATTGCGAAAGCATTAAGATTCCAAAAACCAATAAATGGCTGATTAATAAAAGAATAACGCCCCGAAACATCTGTTGAATTGCAAATATGGTTTGGATTGTAATTATCTAAAAAACCGAAAGGTCCAAAATCAAAAGAAATACCGTGAATTGACATATTATCGGTATTCATAACTCCATGACAAAAACCAAAAGCCTGCCATTTAGCAATCATTTTTGCTGTAGATTCAACAACCTTTAACAAAAAAGATGCATATTTATTATCTGAATTCTTTATTTCAGAAAAATGCTCTTCAATAATATAATCAGCTAAAATTTTCACTTTATCATTTTCTTTGCGGTAAAAGAAAAACTCAAAAGTACCAAATCTTATATGACTTGGGGCAATTCTTACAACTTGCGCTGCTTTTTCTAGTTTCTCACGAACAATAACTTCATCTGATGCAACCAAACAAAGAGCCCTAGAAGTTGGAATATTAAGATGATATAAACTTTCAGAAATAAGAAATTCTCTAATTGATGATCGCAAAGCTGCTCTTCCATCAGAACTACGAATATAAGTTCTTGAGTAAGGAGTAATACCGCAACCTTTTAAAACCAGATCCCATTTTTCATTTTTCTGATTTTCTATTTCAGCCAATAAAAGAGCCCTTCCATCACCCAAAACATCAACAAAATTGCCAAATTGATGACCGGCATAAACTTGTGCTAAGTAAGAATATTTTTCATTCTTAATTTTACCTAAAATAAATTCAGAAAAATTTTCAGACCATAACTCATCAATATCTAATCCAATCAAATCAGCAGCTTCTTTACTTACCGCAACCACTTTTGATTTATCAAGGGCAACAGGTTTACATTTTGCAAAAAACCCCTCCCCCAATTTTTCAAAACTTTTTCTAAAATTTAATTCACAAAGTCTCATTTTTTTAAACTGTCATGTTGAGCGAAGCGAAACATCTCATAATGTTGAACTCTAATACTAAACAGCCAACAAAAAAGGCGAGCCCGTAGGCCCGCCTCAAATTTTGTGCGTTTCGTTTTGAGACGAAACACTTGTTACCAGCTTGACTGCAAATTCCCATAAGCGAAAAGTTGGTTTACAAATAGTTCCAAAGAATTTTTAATAAATCAAATTCTTTTTTTCTTACACTAAAAAATGGAGCAAATCAATTATGCAAAATCAAAAATCCCTCAAATATAGACTTGGCTTAGATCTTGGAACCAACTCCATTGGTTGGGCAATGCTTGGCTTAAATGAAAATGACGAGCCTTACAAAATTTTAGATGCAGGAGTAAGAATTTTTTCTGATGGCAGAAATCCAAAAGATGGAACACCTTTGGCAGTTGCAAGAAGAGAAGCGCGTGGAATGCGTCGTAGACGCGATCGCTTTTTGGCTCGAAAATCAAAATTAATGAATTGCTTAATTAACTTCGGATTAATGCCAAAAGATGAAGTTGGGCGCAAAAAATTAGAGTTGTTTAATCCTTATGAATTAAGAACTAAAGCACTTGATGAAGCATTAAATCGTTTTGAATTGGGGCGCGCAATTTTTCACCTAAACCAAAGAAGAGGTTTTAAAAGCAATCGTAAAGAACAAGTTGCTGATGACAAAAAACTGTCTGAAACCAAACAAAATCAAGAAGATTTAGCTAAAAAAATTACCGAAACAAATTCACGAACTTTGGGCGAATTTTTCTATAAAGAAAGAATTTTAAAAGAACTTACAACTCGTGCCAAACCAGATGAATCAGGGCTTTACCCAACTCGTGCGATGTATGAAAATGAATTTGATGAAATTAAAA
>VHBV01000019.1 GCA_016882165.1 Candidatus Pelagibacterales bacterium | reverse complement strand
TTTTGCCGAAAATACTCTCTTGAATTTATCTTGATTTTTGGGGAGCATAACACAAGCTGTCAATACAGCTTGTTTGGAAATTTAGAGTTTAGACAAAATGAATTGCCACGTCGCTTACGCTACTCGCAATAACTGGACAAAATACAGTATTTAGAATGTCTGATTAGTTATAATATTTTATCTCTTCCAAAATTACTTTTCTGACTCTTACAACATCATTTAAATGCGGAGCATGACCACAATTATTAAAAATTTCCAAACGAAAGTCTTTTATTCTTTCTTTGAAATATTGTGACTGACTTTCATGAACAATCATATCACCTGAACCTTGAAGAAATAAGGTTCTAGGCATATTAGAAAAATCAACATCAAAACAAGAAAAGCGGCTCAATTCTTCCAACCAAAATTTTAATTGTTCAAAATTAGAATCATTAATATCCAAAGATTTAGCAATATCTGAGGCATTACGATCATTCATTGCAGCCAGAATGGCAAATTGCTTTAAAGTTTTGTCTGGAGCATCGGCAAAATTTGTGTAAAATTCTTTGAAAGTTGACAAAGACATGCCAGCGTGAACTCGTGCATCTTTAATCATTTGAAAAGGAGGCGCAATTAAAACCAAAAGACTTGGTTTTATTAACTTTCTTTCAATCAATCGCACCAATAATTGACCACCTAAACTCCAACCAACAACAACATCAGGATTAATGTTTTGCAGCTTTATTTCTTCAAAAAAACTTTCAACATTCTTGAATTTTGAATGGTCAATTGAAGACACAAAAAAAGGGTCAAAACTTGAATCTCGGAAAATAAATTCCAGAGAATCAAATTTTTGACCCCAACCTGATAAACAGAGAATTTTTTTGGACAATTTCAAAGACTATTTTTTTTCTTCTTTGTTTCCGATAAAATCAAAATTACCAAACTTAGTTTTGAACTTGGTAACTCTTTCATCATTAGCGTTAATGAAAGTTTGACCTTTTTCTTGCCAAGCTGGATGATTTTTTGGATCAACGTCCAGTCTTAAAGTTTCACCTTCTTTACCCCAAGTTGTAAGAATTGGAAATTTTGTTCCATCAGTCATAACAACAGTAACTTCATGCTGCTTAGGATGTCCTTCAACTTTGCTTTCTTGCTTTTTTGCAGCAGCTTTTGCTTGTACCATTTTAAATACCTATAAAAATTGATTTTATTGTGATAAGATTTTCACCCGAAAAAAAATTGGAAGGCGCATATTACTGATTTGTTTTTGTTAGTCAAGTGGTTGGTTGTAAGAAAAAGGGCAACTATCTTAAGGATTAATTTTTTTAACTCTATATTCTTCAACGTCATTGCGAGCGTAGCGCGGCAATCCATTTTTTCAAAGACTTCAAAATGAGTGGATAAGTGCCATTGCCACGCAAAGCTTTGCTTAGCCCGCAATGACGGGAAAAAATAGAGTCCAAAAAACAAACCGAATTTTTGAACTTTTACAATTGCAAGGTGAGTTTTGAGATAACTAAAAATTAATCCTTTCCTTTAACAGCTAATTTTCAAAACTTTAGCCAAGTAATTCTTGCCTTTTTACCTTTTTAAAATAGCCTTTTAAGCCTTGATAGATTTACTCAAATACTGATTTCACAAAATGACTGAATTACACAAAACCGACCTTGTTATTATTGGCGCAGGACCAACCGGATTATTCTCAATTTTTGAAGCTGGAATGCTTAAAATTAAATGCCATGTGATTGATTCTTTAGAAGTAATTGGCGGACAATGCCAAGCGCTTTATCCAGAAAAACCAATTTATGACATTCCTGCTCATCCTTCAATTTTAGCCAGCGAATTAATTGAAAAACTTGAAGAACAAGCTCGTCCTTTTGCACCAACATATCATTTAAACCAAAGAGTTGAGGCTTTTGAAAAAAACCCTGATGGTAGTTTTATAGTGACAACTTCCAAAAATGTTAAAATTCATTGCAAAGCTGTAATTATTGCAGCTGGTTGCGGAGCTTTTGGACCAAACCGCCCTCCAATGGCGCGCCTTGAAGAGTTTGAAGTAAAATCAGTTTTTTATGCTGTAAAAAGCAAAGCAGAATTTTCTAACAAAAAAGTTGTAATTGCTGGTGGGGGCGATTCAGCAGTTGATTGGGCGATTAGTCTTTCTGCAATTGCTAAAAAAGTTTATGTAGTTCACCGTCGTGACAAATTCCGTTGTGCTCCAGAAAGTGCCGATCAAATGAAAAAACTAACAAATGATGGCAAAATTGAAATGGTAATTCCATATCAACTTGATGGTTTGAAAGGTTTAGATGGAAAACTTGAAGCGGTTTTAGTAAAAGATTTTGATGGCAATATTCGCGAACTTGAAGCCGATTATTTACTTCCTTTCTTCGGTTTAGCAATGGAATTAGGTCCAATTGCTTCTTGGGGTTTAAATTTACATAAAAATCACATTGAAGTTGACCCTTCAACCATGCGCACTTCAGTTGAAGGAATTTACGCTGTTGGTGATATTATCACTTACAAAAACAAGTTGAAATTAATTTTAAATGGCTTTGCCGAAGCAGCAACCGCATGCCACGACATTCGCAAAATTGTTCACCCTGACGAAGTTTTCCATTTTGAATATTCAACGAGTAAAGGGGTTTCTTAAATGACCTACCAACCACCATTTTTGATCACTAATTCAATTTTAAAATTGATCGCTGAAATTTCAGAAATGGTTGGTCGTTGGTCAGCTGAGAATAAAGAAAATCTGAGTCCACAGCTACGAAAACAAAATCGTATTCGCACTATTCACGCTTCTCTTGCAATTGAAAATAACAGTCTAAGTGAAAAACAAGTTAGTGCAGTTATTGAAGGAAAAAACGTACTTGGAACTGTACGCGAAATAAAAGAAGTGCAGAATGCCATTTTGGCTTATGATGAAATGCATAATTGGCAACCGTCAAGTTTGAATGATTTATTAAAAGCTCATGAAATTTTGATGCGTTCTTTAGTTGAAGAAGCTGGTCAATTTCGAAACAATGCTGTTGGTATTTACAAAGATAAAAGTTTAATCCACATGGCACCACCTGCAGATCGTATACCACATTTGATGCAAGATTTGTTTGATTGGTTGCAAAAAACAGAATCTCATCCGCTTATTGCTAGCTGTGTTTTTCATTACGAATTTGAATTTATTCACCCATTTTCTGACGGCAATGGTCGCATGGGACGACTTTGGCAAAGCTTGATTTTAAGCAAATGGCAGCCACTTTTTGCTTATCTTGCCGTTGAAACAGTTGTGCATAAACGACAAGAACACTATTACCAAGCTTTGGGGGTATGTGACAAAGCAGGAGAATCAACTTTGTTTATTGAGTTTATGCTTGGGGCGATAAAAGAAGCGATGGAAGAGGTGGTTTAGTTTTTTTAATGTTGTCATCCTGAGCGAAGCGAAGGATCTAAGGAGATTTGACACCGAATCCAAATTTATGAGATTCTTCGCCAAGAATTTCTAAAAGAAATTCTAAGGCTCAGAATGACAGTTGCTACAACTAGTTAATCCAAACGAAAAACCAAAACCATGTATCTAAAAAAGATCTATCTTGAAAATGTTGGACCAATTGAGAAGTTGGTTTCTAAGGCTGGAAACGGCGAAATTGAAGGTCTTGAACTACCATTTTACGAAGCAGGAGAAAATGCAGGAAACCCAAAACCACTGATTTTAGTTGGGCAAAATGGCAGCGGCAAAAGCACGATTTTATCTTTTATTGTGAACGCGCTCTTCTTGATGAAGCGAGCTGCTTACAACAAGCAAGATGAAATAGAAAAAGATCAAGTATTTCGTCTTAGAAGCAATATTCAAATCAGAAGTGAGGCCACTTCCTATTGGGCTGACATCGAATTTAAGAACGGTAGTTTTGTTAAAGAATTCAGATCTACATTTCCTGAAGAAGATATCAAAAAAAGAGGCAATGACGATCTTTTAAAACAGAGATATATCGCTGCTGGAGAAAGTGGCATTAATTATAATTTCGAAAGCGAAAAGCATCAAAAAGATTACAAAAAAGGCGTGTTTTTATACTTTCCGCCAAATCGCTTTGAAGAGCCAATTTGGTTGAATTCAAATTCTTTAAATTTGTCGGCAAAATTTGAAGACCTAAATAAATTTGAAGGTGAAACTAAGCGTAAAATAATTCGGCAAAGCCCGCTAAAAGAAGTAAAAAGCTGGCTAATGGATTTGTTGCTAGATGAGTTTACTTACGAGTCAGAAAGAGCCCCCGTTGAGTTTCTTGATGGAACTACTAAATTGGGAATTTTTCCAAAAACTGATGGTATTGGCGTAAATATTAGAAATTCGTTGAATAAATTTTTGAGAATCTTTTTAGGAAAAGAAGGGGTTAGAACTGGTTTTGGTGATCGTAAATCTAGATTAGTTGGGGTTTATAAAGACGAAGCAATAAGTGGTAGTATTTCAACAATAAAACAAATTATCCCCGATCTCTTCGCTATGTCATCGGGTGAGGTTTCTTTGCTTTGTATGTTTTGCGCGATTTTGCGCGATGCAGATTTGGCGGACTTATTCGATGAAAAACCTGACAACAGCCAATGGAAAAATTTAGGGGACATCGAAGGCATTGTGGTGATTGACGAAATTGACCTTCATTTACACACCAAAATGCAGTCAGAAATTTTGCCAAAGTTGATTGCTTTGTTTCCAAAAATTCAATTCATCATCACAACCCATTCGCCACTGTTTTTGCTCGGGATGGAAGAGCAATTTACCAAAGATGGAATTGAGATTATTGAGTTAAAAAATGGCAAAAGTGAGAAGCTGATCGCTGGCGAGGACTACTCCGAGTTTAAAGATGTTGCGGCGTTATTGAAGCTCAAAGAAAAAGCACAAAAAATTGATAAAAATACTATAATTACCGAAGGAAAGTGGGATAGAGAGTATATAAAAAGAGCCGCCTGCTTACTGAATAGAGAGGCTTTGCTCAGTGAATTTGATTTATCTGAAGAATTTGAAGGCTTTGGAGACCTAAACAACCTTTGGAAACAAAAAGATAACGCTCTCAAGCTGGTTAAAGAAAAGATAATTTTACTGTATGATTGCGACACTGATTTGTCTCAGGGTAGAGAGGTTAATCAGGAAAATCGGAAAGAAGGTCAGTATCCAAAGGAAAATCCTAAAATCTTCAAAAGGGTTATCCCGCTTCAGGAAAATCATCTTCTTAAAATCGGGATAGAAAATCTTTTCGACAACGAGACAATTAAAAGAATGGCCGAGAAAGGATTTGTTAGCCTCATTGAGCATGGCTCAAAGAAAGTTGATGGAGTTGAGCAAGAGCCAAATAAAAAATGTTATGAAATAAAGGGATCTTCAAAATCAGAGAAAGATCAAAATAAGAAGAATATGTGTAAACATCTCTGCTCGGAAGAAAATATTCATGCGGCCGACGACTTCAAAAACTTCGACCAAATTTTTAAAATGATTGAGGAAGTTTTAAATTCGACTAATACCACGAATTAAAGATAAAGTGAATTTAGAAATATTCCGCAAATTGATGGTTAATAAATTGAAAATCTCTAAACTATGGCTTTATAGATTAGTTTATTTTATGCTGTTTAGTCTATCTAGAAGTTAAAGAATCACCCGTCTCAAGTCGTTATTGCGACTTGATCCACCCTCTTTTGCAAAGAGGGTTTGAGAGCGAAGTTTTATTGTAACAAATTTATTTAAATTATTTAAACATGTTTTCAAAACTCGAATTTTTAATTGCATTTCGTTACCTCAAATCAAAGCGCAAAGAGGGCTTTATTTCGGTGACTGCCGTGTTTTCTTTTGTTGGAATTATGATTGGCGTTGCAACATTAATTATTGTGATGTCGGTGATGAACGGCTTTCGTGAAGAATTAATTGATCGCATTTTGGGTATTAATTCGCATCTTACAATTTACAGCCGCAGCCATCAAATTTCTGATTATGAAAACTTATTAGAAGAAGTGAAAAAAATTCCTGGAATTAAATATTCTAACCCAATTGTTGAAAGCCAAGCCATGCTTTCTTCCAAAAGCAAAAATATGGGTGGTTTGGTTAAAGGTGTAAAATTAGAAGATTTAGAAAATAAAAAACTAATTGCTGAAAATATAGTTGCTGGATCAATTGACAGCATTTCTGACAAAAACTCTGTTTTAATTGGTTCTGGAATTGCACAAAACATGAATTTGAAAATTGGCGACTCTGTCAGAGTAATTGCCGCTGAAGTAAATGAGACAATTATTGGCGTAATTCCAAGAATTAAAACTTACCAAGTTGGCGGCGTGTTTGAAAGCGGATTATATGAATATGATTCTACCACAATCTTTATGAATTTTGGTATGACCCAAACTCATTTCAAATTTCCTGAGTCAGTTTCTGGAATTGAAATTTTTGTTAATGATGCAACTAATTTAGATAATGTTAAAACACATCTTTATGACATTTTAGCGCAACACCCCAATTTATATGCAGTTGATTGGCAACAATCAAATGCCAGCTTTTTTGACGCTTTAAAAGTTGAAAGCACCGTGATGTTTTTGATTTTAACTTTAATAATTTTGGTGGCGTCATTTAACATCATTTCCAGCATGATTATGTTGGTAAATGACAAAAACAAAAACATTGCTCTTCTTAGAACAATTGGAATGAGTAAAGCTTCAATTATGAGAATTTTTTTAATTTGCGGATCCTCAATTGGATTTGTAGGAACTTTCTTTGGCTTTTTGCTTGGCACTATTTTTGCAAGCAACATCAACAACATCAAGCTTTGGTTAGAGTCTGTAACTAATACTACTTTGTTTAATCCAACAATTTATTTTCTTTCAACCTTGCCTTCTAGAATCTTAGTTTCAGACGTAACGATAATTGTTTCTATGTCTTTAGCAATTTCATTTTTGGCAACACTTTATCCAGCTTATAAAGCCAGCAAAGCAAATCCTGCTGAACTTTTACGATATGAGTAAATTTACCAAAGTTTGAAACAATTTTTGTAATTGTGATCACCAATTAAATGTTGAATCACAATTTACAAATTGACATTCTCAGTTTAGAAGTTTCAAAAAAATTAAATTTTTTAGTTCAAATCAAATACTAAACCAAAAGAAAAATATTTTCTAATTTGATTGGAAACGCTTTCTTGAGCTGTTTCTTTGTATCTTCTTTGCTCATATGTGTGATTTATGGCAAAAGAAACTTTTTTACTAACGCGATATTTGATAGTTGTTCTGAAATCATTATCAATACTGTTACTATTGATGAAAAAATAACCCCTATTAATCAAGCTTATATTTTTTGTTAGCTGCAAATTAATTCTTACAGAAGGCAGAAAAAACATCTGATACTTATCGTAAACTTTGATATTGTTGTATCCAAAACTTGCATCAAGCTCAACTTTATCATCGAAAAATATTCTTCCAACCCCACCAGCAACACGATAGTCGTAGTAATATTTTGACAAGTCATCGTAATTGGCACGACCATAAAAAACAGCATAATTATTACTATCTGCAATCATGAATTTATCAGAAATAATGGCATCATATAATTCTGATTTTTTCACCAAATGATTTTTATTTTTGGCAGTACCAAGATTTGAGTAATTTTGTTCATGAACAAAATAAAACTCGTGCATTTGTCTGCTGCTACGATAATAATAACGACAATCTAGCTGATATTCTTTAGAATTTTGATCAGAATCACGATTGCCCGAAAGTAAAATTGATTGGCTTATATTGCCATTTTTATAGAACTTTCTTGATTTAGCAGACACAATTCTTTCGCGATCAGATTCGCTATCAATTGCAAATGAATTATTTGTCAGAAAAAAGCTGGCAAATATGAGGAAAAACAAGTTGCAGCATGATGCTGCAATGTTGTGTGGGTTTGTGTGTGACATTTAATGTTTTTAATTATGGCTGAACAGCTTCATTTGCTTCAGAACGACCATTTACATCGCCCGAAGAGAAGTTACTTTCAACTGGTTTAGCAGCTGGCTCAGCAACACCAACATCGCTACCAGCTTCGTCAATAATATCAACTCCTGCAGCATTTTCATTAAGCTCAGGAAGCTCAACATCAGATTCGTTTGTTTCAGAAAGCCAGCTTATGTGACTTTTAACAGAATCAGAACATTTCACGCCTACAAAGAAAGAGATTAACATTAAGGCTACAATTACAATTGCTTCAGTT
This sequence comes from Candidatus Pelagibacterales bacterium, assembly GCA_016882165.1. Classification (GTDB taxonomy): domain Bacteria; phylum Pseudomonadota; class Alphaproteobacteria; order Rickettsiales; family UBA1997; genus UBA2645. The sequence goes on along the minus strand of VHBV01000019.1, from coordinate 4,590 downwards.
GTCTTGGTCATATTTTATTAGTTTTGATTATTTATTTCAGTGAGTGAAATTTATTATTAATTAAAATGAAATGCAATTATTACAAAAGCATTAAAATTGGATTTTCAATGTAACGACGCAAAGCTTTCAAAAACTCTGCTCCCACTGCGCCATCAACCGATCTGTGATCAGAAGATAAAGTTACATTCATCATTGTGGCAACTTTAATTTGACCATTTTCTACAATTGGTTTATCAACTGCTCTTGAAACTGCTAAAATGCAGCTTTGTGGTGGATTAACAATTGCTGAAAAATTATCAATTCCGAACATTCCCAAGTTAGAAATGCTGAAAGAACCACCTTGAAACTCTTCAGGTTGTAGTTTTCCTTCACGCGCTTTTTTGGCCAATTGCTTAGATTCATTAGAAATTGCTTGAATAGTTTTTTGATCAGCATTTTTTATGATTGGCGTGATTAAACCACCATCGATTGCAACCGCCATCGAAATATCAATATTATTGTAAACTAAAACCGCATCATCAGACCAAGAAGAGTTAGCCATAGGAACCTGCTTCAAAGCCATTGCAGTTGCTTTTATTATTAAATCATTTACCGATATTTTATACGATGGTTTACCACTTTCATCAATTGTTGCAACTTCATTTAACGAAGAACGAAGTTCTTGTAATTTGCTTATGTTAAGCTCGCATGATAAGTAGAAATGTGGTACATTTTGCTTGGATTCCAACAATCTTTTGGCAATAACTTTGCGCATATTATTGTTTTTAACCGTGTAAAATTCTTGCGAATTGCGGCGAACAACACCAGATTTTGCAGCTCCACCAGACAAAAATTCCAAAACATCATCTTTTATAACTCTGCCGTGAGGTCCAGAACCAGAGATTTGAATCAATGAAACACCTTCATCTTTAGCAATTCTTTTTGCTAAAGGACTTGCTTTAACCTTATCTGAAGCAAAGCTTTGTCTTTGTGGCTTTGATACTACAACTGCGTCGCTTACAGATGTTTTATTTTCAACAACTTTATTTTCTTCTTTTTTCTCTTCAGTTTTTGCTGGTGCTGATGTTTTTGCAGCATAAGAATCAAGGGCTTTTTTATCTTCACCTTCTTCCAAAATCAAAGCAATACAAGTGTTTACAGCAACATTTTCTGTTCCTTCAGAAACCAAAATTTTGCCTAAAACACCTTCATCAACAGCTTCAACTTCCATTGTCGCTTTGTCAGTTTCAATTTCTGCGATAACATCACCAGACTTAATTTTATCACCTTCTTTTTTCGTCCATTTTGCAAGATTACCTTCTTTCATTGTTGGAGAAAGAGCGGGCATAAGAATTTCAATAGGCATATTTAGTGTTTGTAATTTTTAATTTATTTTCTTTGAGGATGAGCAGGCAGGTTATTTTTTATCTCAAAAAAGTAAATATTTTTTAGAAATTATTTTATTGCTCTTACATCAAATGCATCTCTTACTGCTTCTCCAATAAAAACCAATAAGGATAATAGAGTAGTTACAACAAAAAAACCACTTAAACCAAGCCAATAAGCATTAATATTATTTTTTCCTTGTGCTAAAAGCTCACCCAATGAAGGAGAAGTAATTGGCATTCCAAGCCCCAAAAAGTCAAGTGAAGTTAAAGTTACAATCGAACCACTTAACAAGAACGGTAAGTTAGCAATAATTATCGGTGAAGCGTTGGGCAAAATATGACGAAAAATAATTCTGCTATTTGAAGCTCCAATTGCTTTACTAGCACGTACAAAATCAAAATTTCTTAATCGCAAAAATTCAGCACGTACATAGGAGACCAAAGACATCCAACTAAATAATAGCATTAATGCCAATAACGTAAAAAATCCAGGCTCCAAAACTGATGATAATATTATCAACAAAAATAAAACTGGCATACTACCCCAGATTTCCATAAAGCGCTGCAAAATAATATCAACTATACCACCAAAATAACCTTGAATTGCACCCATAAAAATTCCAACTATCGCACTAAAGAAAGTTAGGACTAAACCAAAAATCAATGAAATTCTCAGTCCGTATATTATTCTTGCTAAAATATCACGTCCATTATCGTCAGTACCAAGTAAATTTTGCCAATTTGGTTTTGAAGGAGCTGGGGTTTTAATTGAATAATTTATAGTATCATATGAGAAAGGAATTGGTGGAAAAACAATAAATCCATCTTTATTAATTAAATCTTGCACTGCCGGATCTCGGTAATTGGCTTCAGTTTCAAAAACACTACCAAATTCGCTTTCATTATATGATTTTATAATTGGAAAATAAAAATCCTCTTTAAACCTCACCAAAAGAGGTTTATCATTAGCTATAAATTCAGCAGAAATAGTGACCAAAAAAACAATTAGGAAAGTGCAAAAAGAATAGTATCCTCTTTTGTTACTTTTAAATTTTGCGAAGAATGTTTGCCACATTTTTAGTTAGTTTAAAAAATTACCTTTGGATCACTATACCAAATAAACTATTTGTTGATCGTAGTAACGAAGTCTTTTTGAGATAAAAATTGTAAAAAATGAAAGCCGCATGAACATACATCTTGAGGCTTTTTGTAATTTTTATCTCAAAAAGGCGAAGTTAATATGAGCAAGTACTTAAATTTGTTATAATTGCTGTTCAGACAGGTTAACTAAAAATATTTACATAATTAGTAAAATCAATATTATAGAAGCTTTACGCTAGTCTGATTTTTTAAATAAAAGATTTATACCAAAATTTATATAAAAAACAAAAAAGGCTCCTTTTTAGGGGAGCCTTTTTTAAATTTTCTGAAATAAATTTGAAAACTAAGCTTCAACTTCTGTTTCAACTGCTTTTTCAAGAACTTCAGAATTTTTTTCTTGGTTAGCAATTTTTCTGTACTTAGAAGCTAAAAGACCAGTACCAGCTGGAATCAGACGACCAACAATAATGTTTTCTTTCAAGCCTTTCAAATTATCAAATCTACCTTGAACTGAAGAATCAGTAAGTACTCTTGTAGTTTCTTGGAACGAAGCTGCAGAGATGAATGATTTAGTTTGAAGTGAAGCTTTTGTGATACCAAGTAATACTGGTTGGCACTGAGCTGGCTTCATATTATCCGAGATCATTTTCTTGTTGATTTCTTCAAATACATCGCGATCAACATATTCTCCAGGAAGCAAAGTTGTATCACCAGAATTAGTAACCTCAACGCGCTTCAACATCATGCTTAAAATAACTTCAATATGCTTGTCATCAATTTTTACACCTTGCATACGATAAACTTTTTGCACTTCATTTACCATATAGTTAGTGAAAGCTTGTAAGCCTGAAATACGAAGTATATCATGAGGAACTGGATTTCCATCAACTAAAATATCACCTTTTTTGACAAAATCACCCTCTCCTACGAACAAGTGTTTAGTTTTTACAAAAGAATATTCAATTGGTTCTTTAGAAGCATCTTCTGGTCTAATTACAATACGACGTTTAGTTTTGTAATCTTTACCAAATTCTACCCTTCCATTAATATCACTCATGATTGAAGCATTTTTAGGTTTACGAGCTTCAAACAATTCAGCAACTCTTGGAAGACCACCAGTAATATCACGAGTTTTAGAAGATTCTTTTGGAATTCTTGCTATAACGTCACCAGCTTTTACTTCATCACCGTTTAAAACACTGATGATCGTATTAACTGAAAGTGGATATTCTTTTAGAGCAGTTTCGTTCTTAGAGTTTACAACAGATAATCTAGGTTTTAGATCTTGCTTACTATATTGTTTCCAATCAATTATAATTTTCGTTGAAACACCAGTTGACTCTTCAATTTTTTCACGAAGAGAGACGTTTTCAGTCAAATCATTGTATTTGATTACACCGCTTGCTTCTGAAACAACTGGAATATTATAAGGATCCCATTCAGCTAAGTGATCACCTTTTTTAACTAATTCACCGTTTTTATGAATTATTGTTGAACCATAAGGTAATTTATAGCTGTGAATTTCCACTTGGTTTTGATCAAGTAAAGTAATTTCTGAGTTTCTGCTAATAACAATTGTTTTTCCATGACGATCAACAAGTGTTCCTTTGTCGACAATTTTAACAATACCATCGGAAACAGCTGAAATTGCTGATTGCTCAGCACCTCTTTGCGCCGCACCACCAATGTGGAAAGTTCTCATTGTAAGCTGAGTTCCTGGCTCACCAATTGACTGAGCTGCAACAACACCGATTGCTTCACCAATACTAACGATATTACCTGTTGATAAATCACGACCATAGCATTTGACACAAACGCCATCACCAGTTTTACAAGTAAGTACTGATCTTGATTTGATTGTCTTAACGCCTGCTTTTTCAATAGCTTCAGATAAAGCTTCGTCAATCATAACCCCAGCTTTAACGATGACTTTTTTGCCATCAGGAGTTTTTACATCTTCAAGAGGAACACGACCCAAAGCCTGTTCAGACAATGAAGTTATAACGCGTCCGTCATCAACAATTGACTCAAGAATAATTCCTTCTTTAGTGCCGCAATCTTCTTCAACAACAATACAGTCTTGCGAAACGTCAACTAATCTTCTAGTTAAGTAACCAGAGTT
>VHBV01000018.1 GCA_016882165.1 Candidatus Pelagibacterales bacterium | reverse complement strand
TCAATCCAATTGAGCAAAAATGGGGCCATGTAAAAAATACAGTTAAGAAAATTAGAAACAAATTTGAGAATTTTAATGAATGTTTAGATATGGCTTTAATGGGAGTATAGATTTATGTTTTGGTATAACTACTGAGATCCTTCGCTTTCGCTCAGGATGACAAATTATTGTTAGGTTCTAAGCCACCTTACGTAACAAATTCATGTAAATTGTTGCCCCAACAGCATTCAATTCACCGTTTTTACCATTTATTTTATATCTTCCGCCACGAGCAATAGCATAAGATAAATCATCATAAAATACATCAAAAGCAATATCTTGGTGATAAGAATTTTTGTCATCACCAAACAAATCAAAACAAACTTTTATTTTTGGAAAATTTTTACTTAAAAAATCGGCAATTTTTTGCGCTCGTTTAATTTCAATTGCAATTTTTTCTGATTTTACCTCTGCCAAAATTTCTGCTGTTAATTCCAACAAATTATGGTTGTTAAGCATAATTTTTTTAATCAAAGAACTTTTTTTAGTTTCAAGAATTTTATCTATAGCGGAGATATTTTTTTTAACGATTGCAGCACTTAATTCTTCTTTATTTTGTAGGTGTAGTTCATCTAAAAAAGCTGCTAAAAAATTAGGCAAAGAAAATTCAATGAGCAATTTTTCTTGTTGTTTTTTATCACTTATTTTTTCTAAAACTTGCAACAAAATTTGCACAATTTCAAAATTGGATTTTTCATCATCACAACCAATAATTTCAACTCCAACTTGTGTTTGCTGTCTGTCTTTGTAAAGATCATCATTTTTAGCACACAAAACATCACCAACATAACATAGCTTAAGCGGCAAATTCTCTTCTCTTAAACGTCCTCCCAAAAGTCTTGATAATTGAGGCGTTATATCATTTCTGAAAATCATGTTTTTACCAGAAATAACGTCAATTGCTTGAAAATAATTTCCTGACTTTTGGTTATGATTAAAACTTTCTTCAAACTCAACCAATGGTAATTTTATAAGCCGATAATTTGCAGCCAAAAAAGCATCAATTGCGTTGTTAATATTTTTATGATTTTTTTCAGCCTCATCAAAAAGCAAATCGTAAAATCCAACTGGTAATAACTGTTTTAACATCTTTTTTATTTTAATTTTTGTAAATATTGTTCTAAAGCCAGCATATCAAGCCAAGCCAACTTCTTTTTTGAAGATTGACGCATCAAATATGATGGATGAAATATAGCAAAAGTTTTAATGGTTTTAGACAAAAAACTTGGGGCAAAGTCCATAAATTTACCTCTAACACCACTTATTGGATCATTAATTCCCACAACAGCAGACATTGAAGTTGCACCAACCAAAACAATTACTTCTGGATTTAATAGTTGAATATGGCGCTCAACAAAAGGTCGACAAATTGCCAATTCTTCATCTGTTGGACGACGATTTCCTGGTGGTCGCCAGAAAATTACGTTGGTAATGTAAAAATTCTCAGCTCTAGTCATATTAATTGCTGAAAACATAGCGTCTAAAACTTTACCCGAATCACCACAAAATGGAATTCCTTGTAAATCTTCATGATTACCCGGAGCTTCACCAATAACCATAATTTTTGAGTTTGGATTACCATCACAAAAAACTGTGTTGGTCGCCATTTTCTTCAAGTTACATCCTTCAAAGTTCTCAACCGCTTTACGAAGTTCTGATAAATTTTGCGCTTCAGCAGCAGCCGCTTTTGCTTGAGCAACAATTTCATTAAGTGAAATTAACTGCTGATTTGATGAGTTTGGAATAACCTTATCAATTGTTGAATTTTGTTTTTTTGCCAAGTTTGCCAGAGTTGAAATTGCTTCAAATGTTGAAGAAACAGGTTTTAAAAAATCATTAGTAACTTTATTTTCTTCTTTTTTAACAACAATATTTTCTACCTTTTTTATTTCTTGTTTAACTTTTATTTCAGAATTTTTTTGCTTATCTTTTATTAAAAAATGATTTTGCGATTTTTCCGCAACAACTTCATCCAAACCATTATCAAGGTAAAATTGTAAAATTTCAGTAACACTATTTTTTGTCATTGTTTTACCACTTGTTTAATAAATTTCTGAAAATCGTCAGTTTTTTCAAAGTTTTTATAAACTGAAGCAAAGCGCACAAAAGCAACCTTATCAAGTTTCTCTAAAGAATTCATAACCATTTCGCCAATTTTTGAAGAAGCAATTTCAGTTTCATTTTCCATTTCAAGTCCACGCACAATATTATTTACCATCTTCTCAACTTGAACTTCTGAAACTGGTCTTTTTCTTACCGCCATTTCAATTGATTTTTTCAATTTTTCGGGATCAAAAATTTTCTTTTCACCATTTTTCTTGATAACCAAAATTTCACGCAATTGAACACGCTCAAAAGTTGTGAATCGCGAATCGCAAGCAGCACAATAACGCCTTCTTTTTATTGATTCACCGTCTTCTGAAATACGACTATCTTTCACTTGTGTTTCAATATTTCCGCAAAATGGACAACGCATAAAATTAAATTATTTATTACAATTTTTCTCTGAAATCTTTCAGATTTTATAACAAGCTGTCCTCCTGAGCTCAGCGAAGGATGACAGACTAAAATTCAGAAACCCTTAAAACTTCTCAGTCAAAGCTGACTTAATAAAACCGTCAAGCTCACCATTTAAAACAGATGTTGTATTTCCAGTTTCAAAACCGGTTCTTAAATCTTTCACCATTTGATAAGGATGCAAAACATAAGATCTAATTTGATGTCCCCAGCTGTTATCGGTTTTGGCAGAATCACTTAATTCTTGTGCAGCTTTTTTCTTTTTTAACTCAAGCTCATAAAGTCTTGATTTTAACATTTTCATACATTCGGCACGATTTCTGATCTGTGAGCGATCAGTTTGACATTGCACTACAATATTTGTTGGTAAATGTGTCATTCTAACTGCTGAATCGGTTTTATTAACATGCTGTCCGCCAGCGCCCGAAGCTCTAAATGTATCAACTCGTAAATCTTTTTCCAACACTTCAATTTCAATTTCATCGTCAACTTGTGGATAAGCCCAAATTGATGCAAAACTGGTTTGCCTTTTATCATTAGCATTAAATGGTGAAATTCTAACTAAACGGTGCACACCGTTTTCAGAGCGCAACCAACCAAAAGCAAAACGACCAGAAATTTTAAGAGTCGCCGATTTAATACCCGCTTCTTCACCCGCCAAAATACTAACAATTTCACTTTTAAAATTGTGAAGCTCTGCAAAACGGTCATACATTCTAAGAAGCATTTCAGCAAAATCACAAGAATCGGTTCCACCCGCTCCAGCGTTAATGTCAACAAAGCAATCATTCACATCATTTTCACCGGAAAATAAGCATTCAATCTCAAATTTATCAGCTGATTTTTTAATTTCCAAAAACTGCTTCTCAATATCGGAAATTAATTGATCGTCATTTTCAGATCTTGCAAGCTCCAAATATTGCAAATTATCATTAAAACCATTTTCTATAGAAGAGAATTTTTCTAACTTTTCTTCTAAAACTGATTTTTCTTTTAAAATTTTTTGCGCTTTTGATTTATCACTCCACAACTCAGGATCTTCAGATTTTTTAGTCAAATTATCAAGTTGAGACCTTAATTTATCAGGCTCAAAGACACCTCGCAATTAAATTAAGCGAATTTTTAATTTGCTCTATTAAACTTTCTATTTCAGCGCTCATTGTTTTTAAGATAAGAAAAAATATTGATGTTTTACAAAGTAATAAATAGTTTGCCTCTTTATTTTTCACAACCTTTAAAAATTTTCTAGGAAAATATATGACTGTTTCTGCAAAAAAATTTGACTTATGTGTTATTGGTGCCGGTCCGGGTGGTTATGTTGCCGCAATTCGTGCTGCACAACTTGGACTTAAAGTTGGTATTGTTGAAGCCAATCATTTGGGCGGAATTTGTTTAAATTGGGGCTGCATTCCAACTAAAGCACTTTTGAAATCTTCAGAAGTTAATCATCTTTTGCATAATTTAGATCAATTCGGCTTCTCAGCTGAAAAAGTGCAATTTGACTTCGCTAAAGTTGTTGAACGTTCACGCGCGGTTTCAAAAAAATTAAGCGGTGGAATTGCTGGCTTGATGAAGAAAAACAAAATTGAAGTTGTTGATGGTTTTGCCAAATTTTTAGATTCGAAAAAAATCTCAGTTTCACAAGACGGCAAAGAAGTTGCACAAGTTGAAGCTGGATATTTCATCGTGGCAACTGGCGCTCGCGCTCGAGTAATTCCTGGTATGGAACCAGACGGCGAATCAATCTGGACTTACCGTGAAGCGATGACTCCAAAAGCTTTGCCAAAATCATTGTTGGTTGTTGGAAGTGGTGCGATTGGTTCAGAATTTGCGTCATTTTATCGCAACATGGGCGCAGAAGTTACTTTGATTGAAATGGCAGAAAATATTTTGCCAGTTGAAGACGAAGAAATTTCAAAATTGGCGCGTAAATCTTTCGAAAAACAAGGTATCAAAGTTATCACTTCTGCTGCTTTGAAAGCGCTTAAAAAAGGCAAAAATTCAGTTACTGCAACTGTTGAAGTTGGAGGCAAAGCTGAAGAATTGACTGCTGAAAAAGTTATTATGGCGGTTGGAATTGTTGCAAATATCGAAAATTTGGGCTTAGAAAAAACTAAAGTTAAAACTGATAAAGGTAGAATAGTTGCTAACGGATATTTGGAAACTGCTGAAGCTAACATTTTTGCAATTGGTGACGTTGTTGGTGCTCCGTGGTTGGCTCACAAAGCTTCACATGAAGGCACAATCGCTGCTGAAAAGATCGCCAGCAAAATGGGTAAATATGATGCCAAAAAAGTCCACCCAATTAAAGTCGAAAACATTCCGGGTTGTACTTATTCAATGCCACAAATCGCTTCAGTTGGTTTAACTGAGAAAAAAGCAATTGCTGCTGGTAAAAAAATTAAAGTTGGTCGTTTCCCTTATATGGCCAATGGTAAAGCAATTGCCATGGGAGAGACTGAAGGTTTGATCAAAGTTATTTTTGATGAAAAAACCGGCGAACTTTTAGGCGCGCATTTAATTGGTGCCGAAGTTACTGAAATGATTCAAGGTTATGTAATTGCTAAACAAGCAGAACTGACTGAAGAAGATTTAATGCATACAATTTTTGCACATCCAACAATGTCAGAAATGATGCATGAAGCCGTATTGGACGCTTATGGCAAAGTAATCCACTTCTAAGAACCCTCCAAAATTCTAGATATCCGCCATTTTGTTTTCTCAAAGTGGCGGTTAGCAAACATTCCATTCAAGATTAATTAAAATATTACTAAAATTGTAATAATTTCGTATTTGACTAATAAAAAGCTAATTCTATCTTCCTGCGCGCTTTTGGATTTGAGTTGAATTTCACATTCACCAAAGTTATCAATAAGCATATTGATTAGAAATAATCAATAATCAAAAAATCAATTATTGGTTTTAAAAAAATGAAAAAATTATCATTAGTTCTTGCTGCAGTATTATTTGCTGCTAACGCTCAAGCTGCTGAAGTTAAAGCTGCTCCTGCTGCTGCTCCTGCTGCTGCTCCAGTTGCTGCTCCAGCTGTTAAAGCTGAAGTTAAAGCTGATGCTAAAGCTGCTGCTCCAGCTGTTAAAGCTGAAGTTAAAGCTGATACTAAAGCTGCTGCTCCAGTAGCTGTTAAAGCTGAAGTTAAAGCTGAAGAAAAAGCTGCTGTAAAAGGCAAAAAAGCTGCTCCAGCTGCTGCTAAAGCTGAGTAATCAGACTGCTTTATATAAGCGAAAAAGCCATGCTGACAATAGTTGGCATGGCTTTTTTATTGAAAATTTCATAATTCTTCAAAAAACACTTGAATTTTTTTTACATTTAGGAATAATTTCTTTTCTTGTTTTTGCCGAATTAGCTCAGTGGTAGAGCAACTGTCTTGTAAACAGTAGGTCGTCAGTTCAAATCCGACATTCGGCACCACTCTTCTCTTCATAGCACAAATCGCTGTTAAATAAATCAAACACTTATGCAATATATTTCCTCCATATTATTTTGGATTTTCATTAATTCTTGGGGAGCAATAATTCCAATCCTTTACTCACCATCTTTTATTAATAAAAATACTAAAATGGCAGATCATGGAGCAAAAGTTTGGGCCAAAGTTGCTTTATGGGTTTTAAAAAAATTATGCAAAGTTGATTATGAGGTTATTGGTATTGAAAAATTACCAAAAGAAGCTTGTATCGTCGCTTGTAAACATCAGTCAATGTGGGAAACAATTGTCATGCACTTGGTTTTTAACAGACCAGTTTATGCTTTTAAAAAAGAACTACTGAAAATTCCATTTTATGGCTGGTTTTTACGAGTTATGAGCGGGATAACAATTGATCGCAATGGAGGTGCAAGCGCTCTTAAAGATTTAATTAAACAAACAAAAAAATATTTATCCCTCAACCAAACTATAATTCTTTTTCCTCAAGGAACCCGAGTTCCAGTCAAAGAAAGTTCTGAAAAATATCCTTATCAGGCAGGAATTGCAGCACTTTATCTTTCCTGCAATGTTAAAGTTGTTCCTGCAGCTCTGAATTCTGGAGTATTTTGGCAGAAAAATACTCTATTAAAAAAACCAGGAAAAATCACTTTAGAATTTCTGGACCCAATTGAACCGGGACTCTCAAAACAAGAATTTATGACAAAACTTGAAGGAGCAATTGAGAAGAAAAGTAATGAATTAGCAAAATAAAATTAAGACTATTTTTTCGAGCTTTATTTATTATAAAGCGCGGATTATTTATTATGCTTTTCTTTTAAAGATTTTGCAACTTCAGGAGGCATATATTTTTCATCATGTTTTACCAACAACTCAGAAGAAAAAAATTCATTTACTTGTTCATCAAACTTACCTTTAGCTACAACTCCCTGTTCATCTCGGAATAAGTCAGGCAATACGCCTTTGTAATTAACTTTTATTTCTTTTTCTAAATCTGTAACTACAAATTCAACATTTAAAGCATCTATTCTTTTTATACTTCCTTCTACAACTAAACCACCAATTCTAATTTGCTTTCCTTGAACCTTTTTTAAAGTTTCAGAGCTTTGCAACTCAGATGGAGAATAGAAAAATACAATACTGTCACGGAAATTCATTATCACAAAAACTAAGGCTATTACAGAAATAACAAAAGTTATGGCGATAAAAATTAATCTTTTTTTCTTACGATTATTTTTCATTTTTTAAGATTCGCAATTTTTTTCCAAGACTTAAATAGCGATATATATTCAAAGCTCCGTAGCTACCAATCACTATAATTGTTAGCAAATAAGCAGCTAATACATAATTTGAATAATCATTTAGGGTTTCCATATTCATCAAATTTATTGGGCACTGATAACAAAGGTAATTTTTTACTTACTGCTACATAATATAGTATTAGCTACATGGATTGCAACGCACTATTTTGCACTCTTAATGATAATTTAAAATAAATAGATTTGGTTTTTTTAACTCAACAGTTTTTAAAAACAAAGTAAGTAGTTTTTTACATCAAAATATAAAAAGAAATTAATTCTCTAATTGAGAATTATCTAATTTTGCATAAATCATAACTTGCAAAATAAAAGCAAGTTTTTATCTTTGCAGGCTCTTACTTCTAAATACAAGCCTAAATAGCTCAGTTGGTAGAGCAAAGGACTGAAAATCCTTGTGTCGCTGGTTCGATTCCGGCTTTAGGCACCACTTCAAAAATTCCATCAAACGAACCAACTTTTTGTTTCTTTCTTATTACCAATTCAAAACTATTAACTATTTTACTATTGAAATAACCGAAATATTTCTACCACAATCCTTTTCTAGCAAATGCGTTGATCTTCTAAAACTAAAATAAGTTTTATCATTTTTGTAAGTATCAATTTTTGAATTATTAATTTTTGCGACTCCAGAATTACTTAGTTTTTTTTCTACATAAGATGGCAAATCAAAAATATACTTCCCTTCAATATCGTCTTTATTGAAGAAAATTTTATTTGCCGCATCTTCAACTAAAAAGTCATCCAAAAACTCTTGCGAAACTTGATAAGATTCTTGCTGAATCATTGGACCAATTTCAGCTATGATATTTTTTGCACCAAGTTTTTTCATTTGATTAACTGTATTTGCAATTATATCAATTTTAGCCCCACGCCAACCAGCATGAGTTGCAGCAACTATGTTATTATTTTCATCATAAAGCAAGATAGGTGAGCAATCTGCAGTTACTACACCAATCACAATATTTGCTAAATTTGTAACTATTGAATCGGCTTTGGGTAAATTTTGATCACCATAAATTTTTTCTTCTTTGTCAATCACAACAACTTCATTGCTATGAATTTGATTCACAAAAAGAACTTTCTGGTTTGGTATATTTTTTTGCTTCAGAGCGCAAATAAGGTCTGAACGATTCTGTAAAGCACGATCAATTAAACAATCTTTACCGAAAAAGTTGAATTTTATATTCATAATTTTGATCTAAAAAATCTTAGTTTTGCTAAATATTCTTGAGGGTTTTTTATATTCACAATTGAATCTTTTGGAGTAAAAAACATATCATGCAATCTTGTTAAAAGAAAACGCATCGCCGCACCAAGACAAGCAATTGTTAAAAAGTTTTTTTCTTCCAAACTAAATTTTCTTACAGATTCATAACCTGCCAACATTTTATCGAATCTTGTTTCAATGAAATTGTTGTCTTTATCAAAACACCAAGCATTAACAGCGATTGCAAAGTCGTAAATAACTAAATCGTTAGCAGCGAAATAAAAATCTATGACACCACTTACTTCAGATTTATCATCAAAAAATACATTATCTGGAAACAAGTCTAAATGAGAAGGACATGAAGGAAGATTGCTAACCCAATTTTCTTTCAAAAAAGATATATTATCCTCTATTTCTAATTGCAGGTTTTTTTGATATTCTTGGGTTAATTTCTTGAATTTTGCAAAAAATTCTTTCCAAACCGTGTTTCCCAAGTCATTAAAACGACTGCTTTCAAAACCCATGGAAGCTTGATGAAGTTGTGCCAAAATTTTACCAACTTCAAAGCAATGTTTGTCTGTTATATTATCTTGATAGCCCTCAAAAGACTTTAAATTGGAACCTTTTAGAAAAGTTACAATACATGATTTTTTACCTTTTAAATCAGATATAATGTTGCCTGAATTGTTTTCTAATGGCTTAGGACAACAAATTCCTTTTTTTGCAAGATGGGATTTGAAATTGATAAAAAATGGCAATTCATCTTTTTTAATTCTTGACTCAAAAACTGTTAAAATGAACTTTCCGGAAGTTGTTTCTAAAATAAAGTTTGAATTATCAATTCCTTCAATAATTTCTGTATATTCAATTAATTCACCAATTTTATAGTTCAGTAAATGTTGTTTTATTTCTTCTGTGCTTAATCTTGTGTAAACAGCCATTATTTTTTATCTTCTATTTCTTTGTATTTGTTCCAAGAGCTCTGCCACATGGCATTGGATTTAGTATTTTTTGTCCAAGAAATTGTGTTGTTACTAGCGGTTTTTTTGTGAAAAGACTCGACTTTTTCTTGAAACTGTTGTTTTGGTTCTAAAATTTTAACCTTATTTACAATTTCTGAAGTTTGAGCTGCAATTTTTTGATTAATTTTTGTTTTAATTATTGGATTAAATTTTTGCTCGATAAAGTTGGTTGTATTTTCAAAAAAACTCATCACATCAGAAGTGGTAAAACTTCCATTTTCACAAACATTACGTGAAATACTTAATAACTCAAAATAACGAGCAAAAAGTTCTGATATAAATTGATTTGAAGGATATGATTTTAAAGCTTCAACCATTAATCTTTTTACTTCACCTTTCAAAACCACATTCTCAGGGTTTCTGCCCTTCATATCAAAACCAATCGCTTGACGAAATTGTTCACCTAGGTTGATACCACTCTCAAATTCTAAAGCATGAGCCATTTCATGGGCCAAAACACTATAGTTTAGGTGCCTGAGAATTATAGTTTTTTTAACTTTAGAGGAAAAAGTTCCTGTAATTTTATTAAAAATTTTATTTTGTTCTGTTAAATAACAACCAACATTTGTATCCCAACCTTTGATAATTTTGACCTCAAAGTTTAAATCTTTTTCCCAAACTTTAGTCAGAATCAAATCTAAACCATCTTTAAAAAGTTCAATTCTGTAAAGATCGCAAAAATATTTTAAAAACTTATCTGATAAGTCGCGTCCTTCAAAACTAATTTGCGGACTAAATATTTCTCGCAAGAATTGAGCCATATTTTAACTGTTACTTTTTAATTGGACGACAATAAAGCTCAAGACGATGACCAATCAACTCAAAACCTTTCTCTTGAGCAATTTTAGTTTTTAATTTCTCTAGCTCTTCATCAAAAAATTCATGAACTTCATCAGTTGTAATATCAACCAAATGATCGTGATGCTCTGTTTCTTCTATTTTTTCATAACGAGCCCTGCCTTTGCCACCAAAGTCATGTTTTGCAATAACTCCAAGTTCTTCAAACATTTTTACCGCACGATAAACGGTAGCAATTCCAATCTTATTATTAATTTTAGATGCTCTTGCATAAACCTCCTCAACATCAGGATGGTCAATACTTTCGGAAATTACGCGCGCAATAATTCTACGATTTTCTGTAAGTTTAATTCTCTTTTCCTCGCAAAGCTTTTCAATTTGAGAAGTCATATTTTAATAATTTTTTAAGTTATGAAACTAGAAGTGAAAGTTAAAATTAACTTTATTTTTTATAAGCAAAAGATAATTTACGCCACAACATTCTTTGTCAAATCAATTTCAAATCACAAAAGGACTAAGCGCACATGACAAAATCTCGTAAAAAAATCATAGAAGAAACACCTAATTCACTAACATTTGATGATGTTTTATTACAACCAGCTTTCTCTGATATTTTACCAGCTGATGCGCAAACAAAAACTAAAATTACCAAAAATATTGAACTAAATATTCCAATCATTTCTTCCGCAATGGACACTGTAACAGAAAGTCGCTTAGCAATTGCTATGGCTCAAGCTGGTGGAATGGGATGTATTCACAAAAACTTATCAATTAAAGAGCAATCAGACGAAGTAAGAAAAGTTAAGAAATTTGAATCAGGAATTGTAATAAATCCACTTACAATTACACCAGATCAAACTTTGGGCGATGCTTTGTTTATAATGAACCAATATGGAATTTCGGGAATTCCTGTTGTGAAAGATAATAGTAAAAAATTGGTAGGAATTTTAACTAACCGCGACGTACGTTTTGCAACTGATAAAAAACAGCCAATTAAAGAATTAATGACTAAAAGCGGACTTGTTACTGCAAAAGCTAATATAAGCAAAATTGAAGCAAAAAATCTTCTACACAAAAACAAAATTGAAAGAATTATTATAACTGATAATTCAGGAAATTGCGTTGGTTTAATTACTGGTAAAGACTTAGAAAAAAACAAACAGTTTCCAAATGCAGCTAAAGATTTTGAAGGACGACTTTTAGTTGCTGCTGCAACCGGAGTCAGTAAAGATGGAATCAAAAGAGCTGAAAGTTTAATTGAAGCAGGTGCAGATGTAATTACAATTGACACGGCTCATGGTCATTCAAAAGGTGTAATTGAAACAGTTCGTTACTTGAAAAAGAACTACCCAAAACAAAACTTTATTGCTGGAAATATTGCTACTGCCGAAGCTGCAAAAGCATTGATTGAAGCTGGAGCTGATGCCGTAAAAGTTGGAATTGGACCAGGTTCAATTTGCACAACAAGAATTGTTGCAGGTGTTGGTGTTCCTCAACTTTCAGCAGTTATGGGAGTTGTTGAATTTTGTGATAAAGTGAAAATTCCAGTAATTTCTGATGGCGGAATTAGATTTTCTGGCGACTTGGCAAAAGCAATCGCGGCAGGTGCTTCTTGTGTTATGCTTGGTGGACTTTTAGCCGGCACAGAAGAAAGTCCTGGAGAAATTGTATTATTTAAAGGCAGATCTTATAAAATTTATCGTGGTATGGGTTCACTTGGAGCAATGGCTCGTGGTTCAGCAGATCGCTACTTTCAACAAGATGTTTCTGACAAATTAAAACTTGTTCCAGAAGGCGTTGAAGGAAGAGTTCCTTATAAAGGACCGGTTTCTGACGTAATTCATCAACTTGTTGGCGGTTTAAAATCGGCGATGGGTTATACTGGAAATGGCACAATTGAAGAAATGCGTAAGAAATGCAATTTTGTAAAAATCACTAATTCGGGACTTCGTGAAAGCCATGCACACTCAATTACTATAACTTCTGAATCGCCAAATTATACAACTGAAAGTTAGATAAAAGTTTATTCAACAAGTTTTTTATGCGTAAATTATCTGTTTTTTCTTTAATAGAACTTTCAATTGTAATTTTGGTTGTTGGAATCTTGATTGCTGGCGTAACATCTGGCAGCAGACTTGTTTCTGAGTTTCAGCTACAAACAGCAAGAACTCTTACCAACAGCTCTTCTGTATCAGGCATTAAAGATCTTATGCTCTGGTATGAAACAAGCCTTGAGTCAAGCTTCGATTCATCTGAAAGAACTAACCAATCAGCAGTAAGCACTTGGTATGATATCAATCCACAAAGTTCTTACAAAAATAACGCCACCAAAACAACAACAGCTTCAAAACCTTTATTCATAGAAGGAGGTTTTCCAAATAACATTACAGCAGTTAGATTTGACGGAACAAATGACAGAGTGTTTTTTGATGGAACTTTCTTGGTTAACACTTCTTATACTATTTTAACTTGAAAACACCCACTTACTTACAAATTCCCAAAACAACTTCCTCGGTTAGATTTTTAACAAACTCACAAACATCATCTTCAAGATTTTTTAATGTTTCAAAGACTTTAT
>VHBV01000017.1 GCA_016882165.1 Candidatus Pelagibacterales bacterium | reverse complement strand
ACCTTTCAATCCAATTGCTGAAAGAAATTCTTCAAGAAAAAGAAGCTTTTCAGAAATTGCTGAGGAAAAAAGTTTAGATGATAGACTTTCTGAAAAAATAGGAAGAAGTTCTTTGAATGAAGCAACTGCAACTAATGTTGTCTCTCAAAGAACTTTCGGATCAGCTTTTTCTACTTTTAAGAAAGACAAAAAAATTTCATCGGTATCTTCTTCAGCTTTAAGATAAGATATCTAAGCAATTTTTAAATGAAAAAAACGTTAACACTAAACCTCTAAGTGCAGCATTTCTTCAAAAGTTGGACGACGACGAATTATAGTAAACTTATTATTTTCCACCAAAACTTCAGGAATCATGGGACGACAGTTATATTCGTTTGACATTGAAGATCCATAAGCTCCAGCACTACAAAAAACAAGTAAGTCTTCTGATTTTGGAGTTATAAAATCACGGTTCTTTGCTAACACGTCGGTGCTCTCACAAATTGGACCAACTAAATCATAGCTTAATTTTACTCCATGCTTAATGCTTTCTTGCAAAACTTCGTGGTAAGAATCATAAAGTCCAGGACGCATTAAATCATTCATTGCAGCATCAATTATGACAAAATTTTTATGATCTGTTTCTTTTAAATAAATCACTTTTGTAACCATAATTCCGGCATTTCCAATCATTGCTCTTCCCGGAGCAATAGTTAGTTTTACGTTTAGATCACCTATAATTTCTTTGATCATTGCTGCATAATCTTGAATTAGAAGTGTATTTTCATTTTTATATAAAATGCCAATTCCACCGCCAAGATCTAATGATTTTATATCAAAACCTTTTTTTCTTAGAGATAAACAAAGTTCACGTACTTTTTCAAAAGCTTTTTTAAAAGGTTCTATCGAAGTAATTTGAGAACCTATGTGAGTTGAAATACCGTATATTTCAAGAGCTGGAAGTTTTTTCGCTTTTTCGTATATTTCTTCAGCTTTATCAATATCGATACCAAATTTGTCGCCTTTTCTACCAGTTGAAATTTTATCGTGAGTTTTAGCATCAACGTTTGGATTAACTCTTAAACTTAGTTTTATTTTTTTATTCAGTTTTTGAGCAACTTCGTTAAGAGCAAAAATTTCAGCTTCTGATTCAGCGCTAAATTCTTCAACTCCACTTGAAAGTGCAAAAGCAATCTCTTCTTTAGTTTTTCCAACTCCAGCAAATACTATTTTTTTTGGATCAATTCCTGCTTTTACTGCGCGAAATACCTCGCCAGCAGAAACTGCATCAATTCCCGATCCAAGTTCAGCCAAGATTTTAACAATGTGAAAGTTACAATTAGCTTTTATAGCATAGCAAATTTTGTGGTCAAAATTGGCAAAGCTTTCAGCAAAAACTTGATAATTTTCAATAATTGCCTTTTTTGAATAACAATAAAATGGTGTACCAACTTCTTTTGCAATGTCCTGAATTGAAACGTTTTCAACGAAAAGTTGGTTCTTATTTGAGTTGTTTTTATAAGATAGATATTTCATTTATTCGTAGCTGGAATACATATAAGAAGTTACGGAGTCAAACTCTGCAGCGCAAGAATCAACTCTTTTATAAATTGGTCTAACGTTAAGATCGTGACGGAGTTGTTTAACTTCTTTTTCACTAAGACCACTTAATTTTGAAAGGCGTTTGTCTGAAAAACCCATTCTTTTAATTTGTAGCAAATCTTCACGATTTTTTGGCAAACCTTCTTTTTTAACTTTGTTTTCAACTTCAATTGCACTTTTAATTTGCTCTAAAAACCATCTGTCATATTTTGTGATTGTTGCAACTTCTTCGATTGACATTCCTTCGCGCAAGGCCTGAGCTATAAGAAGTAAACGATTTGGAGCGGCAATTTTTAGTCTCTCAGAAATAACTTTTATTTTTTGTTCTTGGTCTTCAA
The DNA here is from genome assembly GCA_016882165.1 of Candidatus Pelagibacterales bacterium. Lineage (GTDB taxonomy): Bacteria > Pseudomonadota > Alphaproteobacteria > Rickettsiales > UBA1997 > UBA2645. The sequence goes on along the minus strand of VHBV01000017.1, from coordinate 11,037 downwards.
TATTAAATAAAATATCATCCATTCCACTAAGATTTGATTCCATTGAACGTAAAGCTTTTTGAAAACTTTCTATAAATGAACGACCAATTCCCATAACTTCACCAACTGATTTCATGGAGCTTGAAAGAACACTTTCACTACCTTTGAATTTTTCAAAAGTGAATCTAGGAATTTTAGTGATAACATAATCTATAGTTGGTTCAAAAGAAGCAGGAGTTACTCCACCTGTGATATCATTCTTAATTTCATCAAGAGTATAACCAACTGCTAGTTTTGCAGCTACTTTTGCAATTGGAAAGCCGGTTGCTTTTGATGCCAATGCTGAAGATCTTGAAACTCTTGGGTTCATTTCAATTACTACTAAGTTTCCATTGGCAGGATTTACAGCAAATTGAACATTTGATCCACCAGTTTCAACGCCAATTTCACGTAAAACAGCAATTGATGCATTACGCATTTGTTGATATTCTTTGTCAGTTAGTGTAAGAGCAGGGGCAACAGTAATTGAATCTCCAGTATGAACGCCCATTGGATCAACGTTTTCAATTGAACATATTATGATTGCATTATCATTTTTGTCGCGCACAACTTCCATTTCATACTCTTTCCAGCCAATAATTGACTCATCAATTAGTAATTCATGAGTTGGGGAAATTACAAGTCCATATTCTACAATTTGTTTGAATTCTTCTTCAGTGTAAGCAACTCCACCTCCAGCTCCACCCATTGTGAAAGAAGGACGAATAATTGCAGGAAGTCCAACTTTTTTTAGAGCTTCCATAGCTTCTTCCATTGAGTGGACGATTGCATTTCTAGGAGTTTTTAAACCAATTTTATCCATAGCTTTTTGGAATAATTGGCGATCTTCAGCTTTATGAATTGCTTCAATTGAAGCTCCAATAAGCTCAACATTATATTTTTCTAAAACACCATTTTTTGCCAAACCAATTGCACAGTTTAGAGCAGTTTGTCCTCCGACAGTTGGCAATACAGCATCTGGTCTTTCTTTTGCGATTATTTTTTCAACAATTTCTGGATTTATTGGTTCAATGTAAGTCCGATCAGCTAAGTTAGGATCGGTCATTATTGTTGCTGGATTCGAATTGATTAGAATGACTTTGTATCCTTCTTCTTTTAGAGCTTTGCAAGCTTGTGTTCCCGAATAATCAAATTCGCATGCTTGTCCGATAACGATTGGTCCCGCTCCAATGATTAGGACGGATTTTATGTCTGTTCTTTTTGGCATTTTTTTCTGAGAAATCTTTTTGATATTTGGTATGGCTAAACAAAATTTTCTACATTAAAAAATATATGGTAGAAAAGTCAATTGGTGGCTTTGTTTATTTTTGCCAAATACAATAATTAATTGTTTTATTTTATTGTCTTGGTTTTACGATTCAAGATCTCAACGAGATAATTAACTAATTATTCACTTTAAATGACGAAGCATAAAAAAATACATAATAATAAAGATTTAATAAATCGTAAGAGAACTTTAAGTCGTTTAATGGCAATTCAAATCTTCTATCAGTTTGAGTTCTATGAAGAGCAGCAAGACATTGCTCTAATAAAAAATAATGTTATTGATAACTATGTTTTGGATCAAGAAGACGAAATATCATCTTTTCGTAATAAAATTGACATTGATCTTTTAGAAAGTCTTTTAGGCGGAATATCTTTGGGTTTAACTGAAATTGATTTTGAAATATCACAATTTTTAAAAGATGGTTGGGACTTAGAAAAACTTCCAGATATTGCACTTTATATTTTGCGTTTTGGTGCATTTGAATTAAAGTTTATGCGCGATGTTCCGTTAAAAGTTGTTATTGATGAATATGTGGAAATAAGCTCAACTTTTTTTGAGGATAAAAAAGTTACATTTATTAATGGAACTTTAGAAAATATGGCAAAGTCATATCGCGCTGAAGAATTTAAGAAAATTAAGAATACTAAAAAAAATGGATAAAAAAATTCTTGTTGGAAAAGTTACTTCAGTTTTTGGAATTAAAGGTGAAGTAAAGGTTATAAGCTATTGTGAAAATCCAACTCAAATTGAAAAATATGATTTGTTTGACTCCAAAGGAAATCAAATAAAACTAAAAATTAGCAATAAAAATAAAACTATTGTTGGTTCAAATGCTTTGGGAGATTCAATTTTAATAGCCGCAATTCAAGGTGTAACAGATAGAAATGCTGCTGAAAATTTACGCGGAGAAGAGTTGTTTGCTAATCGTAAAGACTTTAAAGAAGTCAAAAATGATGAATTTTACTACGTTGATTTGATTGGTTTAGATGTTATTGATGATAATTTGCAAAAATTAGGGAAAGTAACAAATGTATCTGATTTTGGTGGTGGTGGAATGTTGGAAATTGAATTTTTAAAGGCTGATAGTAAAAATAACTTAGAGAAAGTAGAAAACTTTCCTTTTAAAAACGAAACCTTCCCAGAAATTAATTTAAAAGAAAACTTTATTAAGATTAAAATTCCGGAGATTCTAAAATAGGTTTTAAAACTTTTTATCTTCTAAAAATTAAATAATTTAAGTAATAAATGTTAAAATTCGCTTCAAAATCTATAATTTTATTAACTATATTTTTCTCAATTTCATCTTGTGCTCTTTCTGGAAGAAGTAAGGATGATGGTGTATTTAAGTTTATTACTGGCGCCGCAAAAGTAAGTGATGTTAAAGATGTTCACATTGTAAATGTTATAAGAGCAATTGGGATGCCAGATAATTCAACTACAGTTGGTAGATACAAATATTATAAATGGAATTATTCTAGAACAATGGGAGTTAGTACCATATTTGGTGGTGGCAGCACAACTTTTTATTGCAATCTTTCAGTTGAAACTAAGAACAGCAAAGTTCAGTTACTAAATTGGTATGGTAACCAATGCTCAATATTCTTGGATCAAATTAATGATTATTTTCAAAACAAGCTAAATATAGTTGTAATTTCTGATGAAGATTTCAAACAGCAAACAGTTTCGACCAAAAAATTTGATGAAATTAAACAAGAAAAAGAAGTTCTTAAAGTAGAAAATTTGGATAATGTTTTGAAAGATGAGCCTGAAAAAGTTACAGATGCTGAAGATTTGCAAGAAAAAAATGAAGAAAAATTACAAGAAGAGAAAAAGTCTTAATTAAACTAGGTAACTAAGCTATCTGAAAAATTAATGTTGCTCTGAGTAATTTTTTTGTTAAATACTGGGCTCTACTGATTTAAAAACTCTATTTCCAAGAACTCAGTCCACAAAATGGCTGTTTTTATATGATAATTGGTGTAAATTTGAGAAACTAATTTTTTATAAGTTTCTAGTTGTTTCTCATAAACAGAATTAGCTAAAGAGAATTTCGTTTTGTCGGTTTTATAATCCATAATTAATATGTAATTTTCCTTAATTGACAAAAGATCAATTCTTGCATTAACAATTTTGTTTTCCACCAAACCTGCAATTGGCAATTCACAGCTAGTTTTTCCTGAGAATAAATAATCAAACTCTTTAGAATTAATAAAATTAATAATTTGTAATAAAATTATCTTTTTTTCATCTTTATTAAAATTATCAGAAGAGATAATAATTTTTTCAGATAAACTCATTAACCATTCTTTGTTTTCCTGATAATTTTTACCTATAACTTCAAGCACTTTGTGAATCAGTTTGCCTTTATTTTGAGATTTGCTGATTTGATTTTTAAATTCTGTTGATGCTGATTTAATTTCCTTTTTGTTAGCTCCATTAAATTTTGAATAAACATCAAATTTAAGCATAACTTTTTCTTTGGATATCTCTTTTTTATTACCAGAATAAAGTAATTCTTTATGACCAAAAATTAGATTTTCATCTTCAACTAAAAATTTATCATTTTTAAATTTTTCAAAATTACCGATAAAAAAAGATTCTTTTGATAAGTTTTTTAAGTTTGATTTTTTTATAAGATTATACCATGAATTTTCATCATCAGAATTGCCAAAACCGCCGATAAAAAGCTGGTTTTCAGCTCTTGTCATTGCAACATAAAGTAGTCTTAAATATTCATCATAAGCAGAGTTTTTTTGTAAAAAGCGATGCCTGTTTGTAATTTTATTTTCTTGCTCTTTTTTTGGACACCAAACTGGTAATTTTGCTTCATTAAACTTTATCCAAGAAATTTTTTCTGAACCAGCCGGTAATTTACTGAATATGAAACAACAATCAGGAAGAAATACAATTGGAGCTTGCAATCCTTTTGAAGAATGAATTGTACTTACAAAAACGCAATTTTTATCAGATTCATTAAGAGAAATTTCAGGATTTAATTTATTTGAAAAATCTAAGAATTTATGAAGATCATTAGAGAAATTTTGACAAAAATCAAAAGTTTTTAATAGAAATTTATCAATAATTTGAACGCAATTAGATTGAAATCGGTCAATGAAATTGGTTCTAACTAAATTATTTTGAAGAATAAAATTGAAAAACTCAAAGCAGTTTAAGTTTTGTGAATTGTTTATTATTTGTTCGAGTAGCTCGAACTCATAATTAAATTCTGCAAAGTTTTTTAAAGACTCAAAAAGCGAAATTGATTTTTCATTCTTTACTAAACAAATTTTTAATAAATTATCCTCACTAAAGTTGAAAATTGGTGATTTCAAAAGGCAGGCAAGATTTAAATCATCATAGGGAAATAAAGCAAACTTTGCAGCAGAAAGTAGATCTTGAATGATTATGTTATCATTAAAACTAGTTTTGCTCAGAGAGCTGTAAGGAATTTTATATTTATTAAAAAATTTGGTTAAACTTTTATCAAATCCATCTGTGCGGTTGCGCAACAAAATCATAAAATCACCATAACTAACTTCTCTGTTATGTCCTTCTAGAATATGACAATTTTCTACTAAATTCTTGATTTTTAGCGAAATTAACTCGGCTAGATAATCTTTTTCATCATATTTTTCTTTTGGTTGGAAATTTATTTCCCATTCAAAAGAGTCTTCTTTTTTATCTTCTTTTTGATTTTTAATTTTGGGCCAAATTTCAACTCTTCCAACACCATCTCTAATGGCTTTATGGCCATCAAAATCGCTTATTTTTGTTATTGCAATCTTTTGTTTTTCTTCGGAAAAAGTTAAATCAACAACTTCTAGAATTGATGATAAAGAACGAAATGAATTACTTAAGTTAATTTTATGAAGTTTTGTTGAGCTATTTTTTAATTTTTCGTTAAAGTAAGTAAAAATTTCTTGGCTAATATTAGCTTCCGCTCCTTGAAAGCTGTAAATTGATTGCTTTTCATCACCAACAATAAAAATTGTTCGATTTTTACTGGAGGCGCCTTGTCCAGAAAAAAAGTCGTCAGTTAAAGCTTTTATTATATCCCATTGTTGATGATTAGTATCTTGAGATTCATCAATTAAAATATGATCAAAAAATCCATCTAATTTTAGCTTTACCCAGTCTAAATGTTGTGGATTCTTTAGTAATTTATTTGCCTTTATTACCAAATCATTATAATCAAGAATAGAGTTCTGTCTTTTGATTTCGTTATATTCCTCTAGTATGTGATCAACAAATTTTAGTAAAAGCGCGGTAGATGTGCAAATTTTAAAAGAATTTATACGATCAGTAAAATCTTCTATTATTTCAATTTGCTGCTGAAAGACTTGATTTAAGAAATCATCTTCTAATATTTTTCCTGGCAGTTTTCTGGCAGTTTTTTTGTCTGTTAGAAAAGCACTTTGATAAAAAGTGAAGTTTGTTAGGGAAGGTTCCCTAAGAAAAAGATCTATTTCAGATGCAGATTTTAAGTTAGTTTTTAAATCACTTTTTTTGAGTTCAGAAACTAATTTACAAATCTCACTTTGCTTTATTTGTAATAAAAAATCTTGAAAAATTTCTTCTTCTTTTGAATTTCTTGAAATCAAAAAATTATCAAAAATATTATCAATTAAACCTTCTATACCAAAAAATTCTTCTTTTAATTGTTCTAGATATTCTTTTTCTTCAAGTAGTTCAGAAATCAATTTATTAAAAGTATCTTCTTGAATGAAAGAATTAATTTTGGTTATTAAAGATTTTAAATATTCGTTACTTTGTGCTTTTTTTAAAATTTTTCTTTGAGTTTTCTGTAGCAGTAATTTTTCTTGAGATGTTTCAATTATTTCAAAGTTTGGTTTAATTCCTGCTTCAAATGGAAATATTTTAACTAAGTTTTGGCAAAATGAGTGAATAGTTTGAATTTTTATTTTTGATTCATCATCAAGAGTTTTGGCAAATAGTGTTCTGGCTTTTTCTAGTGTTTGTGGATTGCTTGGAAAACCTTGAAGATTTTTTAATTTATTATTGAGATCTTCATCGTTAAGTAAAACCCAGTTCGCAAGTTCTTTATTTATGCGTTCTTGCATCTCGGAAGCCGCAACTTTTGTAAAAGTTAAGCACAATATTTTGTCGGCTTTAACTCCATTTAAAATCAGCCTTAAAACTCTATCAACAAGAATTTTAGTTTTACCAGATCCAGCAGATGCAAAAACCCATGCTGAGTTATTTGGATTTGAAGCTAATTGTTGCAGTTTTATTGTTTGCTCTAGGTTTGAATTCATTATCCTTTCTTTTAAATATCGACAAAAAATAAAAGAGCTGTATGCACTAAAATAGCTAAATCTGATTGATGAAAGGTTTGCTTTTTTGGCAAAACAGTAATTTTAAGTTTATTTTACTAAGTCTTAGCGAAAGATTTGTTAATTATACTTTATTGTAAAATTAATATCTTTCGCTTCTTTCATAATCAGAATTTTAATAAGATTTATTGCTTTGGAGCAGTTTCTTGAGTTGGAGCTGTTGTTGTTTTGTTTTGCATTAAACTACGATACCTAACAACATAAGTATTATGATCTTTAATATTTGTAGAAAATACATGATCTCCTTTTCCGCTGGCAACAAAGTATAAAAATTCAGTTTTTGGTGGGTTTAGAACAGCTTTTATAGATTCTAATCCAGGGTTGCAAATTGGAGTGGGTGGTAAACCAAAAATATGATAGGTGTTAAATTGTGAGCTATTACGAATGTCGCTCATTTTTATTGCTCTTTCTAAAGATTTATCACCTTTAGCGAAAGAATAGATAATTGTTGGATCTGACTGTAATTTCATACCTTTGTTTAAACGATTGATGAAAACAGAAGCAATTTGAGGTCTTTCAGATTCAATTCCAGTCTCTTTTTCAACAATTGATGCAAGTATTATGGCTTGTTCCTTGGTTTTTAGAGGAATTGATGGATCACGTTTTTCCCAAAGTTCATCAAGATTTTTTTGCATTGCATCTTGCATTCTTTTTACAAGATTAGTTTTTGTGTCGTTGTAGGAGTAAAAGTATGTTTCTGGCAATAGAGATCCTTCCAAAACATTTTCAGGCATTTGACCAATAAGGCCATTTGCTTTGTTAATTATTTTTAACGCTGAGTCTGTAGAAAGACCTTCTGCTACAGTAATTTTTCTAAAACAAATATATCCTTTTACCATTCTGTGAAGAATTTTGTAATAAGAACTGTGTTTCTCAAAGAAATACTCACCATAACGAACCTTAGGATCAATACCCTTTATTAGTTGTGATAGGTAAAGAAAAGTCTCTGGATTTCTAACTATTTGTTCTTCATGAAGTTTTTCAACAACTTGTCTAAGAGTAAGACCATTTTCTATGATGAATCTTTTATCTTCTTTTTGATAACTATTTGGGGCATTAAAGTACATAATAACGCCCACAATAGTTAGTATATAGCAGACAACTAGTATTGAAAAGCCAATGCAGATTTTAGTAAGAATTTTCTTATACATTTAGTAGGGATAAATATTTTTTTATATTCTTTTTACAATTAGGCAGGCATTGGTTCCGCCAAATCCAAATGAATTTGACATTACAACATCTATCTTTTTAGGCTTTGCAACTTTAGCCACTAAATCTAAATCACAACCTTCAGAAGGATTATCAAGGTTAAGTGTTGGAGGAGCAACATTATCTCTTATTGCTAAAATAGAAAATATTGCTTCAAGACTTCCTGCAGCACCAAGTAGGTGACCAGTAGCTGATTTGGTTGAAGACATTGATAATTTGTAAGCGTGATCTTTAAAGATCTTTTTCACCGAGTTAACTTCAATTTCGTCTCCTAAAGGAGTTGAAGTGCCATGAGCATTAACGTAGTCAACTTGCTCTGGGTTAAGTTGTGCGTTTTTTAAAGCCATTTGCATTGCGTAAGTAGCACCTCTTCCTGATGATTCTGGAGCAGTTATATGATATGCGTCTCCAGACATTCCATACCCAGCAACTTCAGCATAAATTTTAGCACCTCTTTTTTTTGCATGCTCATATTCTTCCAAAACAAGAACCGCAGAACCTTCTCCCATAACAAAACCGTCACGATCTTTGTCCCAAGGTCTTGAACCTGCAGTAGGATTATCGTTGAAATTTGTTGAAAGAGCTCTTAATGCAGCAAAACCACCAATTCCAACTTCGCAAATTGTTGATTCAGCACCACCACATACCATAATATCAACATCACCATACTCAATCATACGAGCAGAGTCTCCAATAGCGTGAGCACCAGTAGCGCAAGCAGTAACTACTGCATGGTTAGGTCCCATAAAGCCATGTTTGATAGAAACTTGACCTGAAGCCAAATTTATTAAACTTGCAGGAATAAAGAATGGAGTGATCTTTTTTATTCCTTTTTCTTTAAGCCCAATAGTTGTTTTTTCAATCATTGGAAGACCGCCAATACCAGATCCAATCATAACACCAGTTCTGTATTTTTGTTCTTCTGTTTCGGCTTTCCAACCTGAATCAGCAATTGCTTCTTCAGCTGCAGCAATTGCAAAATGTATGAAACGATCCATTTTCCTTTGTTCTTTAACATCAACAAATTTGTCAATATTGAACAAACCTTCTTCAGCGCCGCATTTTACTTCGGCAGCAATTTTGCAAGGAGATTCTTCGGCGTTAAAAATAGTAATTTTACCAAGACCAGAATTGCTTTTTACTATGTTTTGCCAAGTTGATTCTGATGTTGCACCTAATGGCGTAACAGCGCCAATGCCAGTTACGACTACTCTTCTTTTTTGTGTCATAGGAAATAATTTAGAAGTGTTAATTTGAATTTTTTAATCTAACGAAATGATATTTAAATCAGAAAAAAATATTTTGAAAGAATTTTGATTGTTTTAAATTTAAAATTTATGATTACCATTTGTAAATAAGCAATCAAATGATCAAATTAATTAAATTGATAAGCTAGTGGAATTTAAAACTGTAAATAAAAAATTTGATGTAATAATAATAGGTTCTGGCGGCGCTGGATTAACTGCTGCTTTGTCTTGTGTGAAAGAAGGTAAAAATGTTGCGGTAATTAGTAAAGTAAATCCTCTTAATAGTCACACAGTCTCTGCAAAGGGAGGAATTAATGCTGCACTAGGAAATGTTATTAATGATGATTGGAAATGGCATGCCTTTGATACAATTAAAGGTGCTGACTATTTGGCAGATGTAGATGCAGTTGAAGTTCTTTGCAAAAATGCAAATCAGGCAATTTTAGATTTAGAAAAAATAGGTGTTGTTTTTTCTCGCAATACTTCTGGAAAAATTGACCAAAGAGCTTATGGCGGACAAACAACTGATTTTGGAAATGGTAATTTAGCTAAAAGAGCTTGCTACTCAAAAGATAAAACCGGTCACGCAATTTTGTATGGTTTATATGAACAATCTTTAAAGTTTGGTGTTCAGTTCTTTAACGAGTTTTTTGTAACTGATTTGTTATTGGAAAACAAAAAAGACTGCTACGGATGTTTGGCAATTGATATTAACAATGGTGAACTAGTTGTCTTTCAAAGTCCTATAACAATAATTGCAACTGGTGGCTACAGCCAAATTTATCAGAATACAACTTCTTCATTAATATGTAGTGGTGATGGATCTTATCTTGTTTTTAAAGAAGGTCTTCCTTTGCAAGACATGGAATTTATACAATTTCATCCAACCGGAATACACGGTTATGGTTTTTTAATTACTGAAGCAGCAAGAGGAGAAGGAGCTTATTTATTAAATTCTGAAGGTGAGCGTTTTATGAAAAAATATGCTCCAAAGATGTTGGAACTTGCTTCAAGAGCAATGGCTACAGAAATTTATCAAGGTCGAGGATGTGGAAAAAACAAAGATTATCTTTATCTCGACTTACGTCACTTAAGCGATGATGTTTTGAATAATAAGTTGCCAGGCGTTGTTGAATTAGTCAAAAATTTTGCTAAAAACAATCACAAAAATTTAGATATTAAAAAAGATTTGATACCTGTTGCTCCTTCAGCACATTACACAATGGGTGGAATTCCAACTGATTTAAATTGTAGTGTTTTAGACAAAAATAATGAAGAAGTAAAAGGTTTGATGGCAGTAGGAGAGGTTGCATGTTTGTCAGTTCATGGTGCAAATCGTTTAGGGTGCAATTCTTTGCTTGATTTAGTGGTATTTGGTAAAGTTGCTGGAAAAAAAGCATCTGAAAATATTTTATCAAAAGACAACAAAGTGGCCCATAAAATTGCTGAAGAAAAAATTAAATTATTAAATGATTTGATTAAAAAAATCTTAATTGAATCAGAAAACTTGTCTTCTTTGAAAAAAAGATTGCAAATAGAAAATGAAAAAAATCTTGGAGTTTTTCGAAATAATGAAATTTTAGAAATTCACTTAGAAAGCGTAAAAAATATTTATAACTCTTTTAAAAAAATCTCTATAAAAACTAAGAGTCTAATGTGGAATGATGAAATTATTTCATATTTTGAGTTAGAAAGTTTAATTCTTAATTCATTGGCCGCTGCTTTTTCAGCTATAAATCGTAAAGAAAGCAGAGGTGCGCATTATAGAAGTGATTTTGAGAATAGAGATGACATTAATTTTTTATGTCATAGTATGGTATGTTTGTCCAACTTAGATCAAAATGAGTTGGAATTTTTTACCAAAGAAGTTAAAATGAAATCTGATATTCCAGAACTTAACCCAACTTTACAACCAAGAAAT
>VHBV01000016.1 GCA_016882165.1 Candidatus Pelagibacterales bacterium | reverse complement strand
TTTTCTTCTGTTTTATATTCTGCTGATACAACTTTAATTGGAAAAGGTAAAATCTTATTCAGACCTCTTACATCTTGATGTCCTTGTTCTTTTTCAGCGTCACTCATTTTTGCTCCATTAACTATAACTTCAGCCATAAAATTTTGTGGTTTTTCTTTTGCACTGTAAGCTGGAAAGTAAACAGAATCTTTTAGGGATTCTTCGCTTAGTAACTGCTGTTCTGAGAATAACTGACCAAGTTCAGCAAATTTAGGGTGAGTGACAATCTCAAACAAATGTCCATATTTTTGACGAAAATGTTTTTGAGTAATTAATTCATTAGTAAAAAAAGTTTCAGTTTTTACTTCTTGTGTATCTTTATCTATAGATGTTCTTTCATGAGCAGTTAAATATCTATCACGTCTTTCTTTAATGGATTCTTCGGTTTCGGATATTGGTTCTTCTGATTCTGTTGTTCTGTCTTTGCGTTTATGTACAAGTTGTTGCATTGCTTGCAAATATTTTTCAGCATTGTTGTTAAAATGTGTCATTGCCATATACTGAGCTGGCATATTTAATTTTGGTCTTTCAACTTTACCACTTGTACTTTCATCTACTAAATTTATGTCAACCTCAACTTCAGTTTTGCCGCCAAAAGGACTTTCAAATTTATAATGTTCTCTTAGCAACGCTTCATGTTCTTGTCTGCTTAAATTTGCAGTCATATAAGCTTTTTCATAAGAAAAAACGCTGCAATTTGAACTTCCTTGCATTTGCATAGGTTCCAAATTATTGAAGTACTTACTCAAATCAAATTCTAAACCAGCATCTCTTAAAGCTTTGGTTAAAGTAGCATTAACAGCAATTTGAGATGTCCATCCAGTAGCAATAGAGTTTTGTAAAGTTTCAATATTTCCTCTTAGTAGACCAGTTGAGGGATCAAAAAAATCAATAAGAGGTGAAGTTTCATCAGGATTTTTTCTGACAGTTACTGTAAAAAAGTGATTTCCTCCAGTTGTGCCGAAAGCTTCAATTACATAAGTTTTGTTAAATTCTTGTCCCGTTTGTTGCGCTTCTATTAAATCGTCAGTTAATGTTTTTGCAAAACTACTATGAATGGCTTTTTGTTGTTTTAGAACATTTGGTGTTTGTTGAGAATTTTCCTCACCATATAAATCTTGGTTTTTTATTATTTTCACTTCATGAGAACCAACGTTATTTGGTTTTGTTGCCATATATTCATTGATTAAAGCAACCCCTTCGGCACCAATCACATAATTTCCTGCATGAATTACTTCTTCTTTGTTATTTTCAGCGCCAATTAAGCGACAATCTTTTAAGAAACTAGCAATTTCAGTTATATTATCGTTTAGTTTTCCAACATCTAAATTTTGTCCTAAATCTTTAAGGTGAGCATATTCTGTGCTTGTCAGAATTTCTTGGCTTTTTCGTGCAATTGGTGCAAGCCATTTGGTGATGTTCTTTTCTTTACATCTATCAATAATTTCTTCAATTCTAGCTTTGCTAAGTGCCGAAAATTTCTGAATTTTATCTTGAGGCATAATTTTGAGATTATTGTTAAAAAAAGAACAACCTGCTTACAGTATCAGAAATTTTGATTTTGAGCAAATGGAAATTTTTGATTTTTTGGGGAATTAATCCGTTAAACACAAAAAACTGTCATTCTGAGCGTAGCGAAGAACCTTAGGAGTTTAATCTCCAATTTCAAGCTCCTGAGGTTCTTCGCTACGCTCAGAATGACAGTTTGAATTAAGGATTTAATTGTGTGTTAAGTGATATCAGCATTTATTGATACTTGATGGATTAATTCTAATTTGCTGCCGAAAAACTCAAAACTCGAATAACTCCTGCTAAATCTTTTTTTGCATCAATAAATTTGAAGTTTTGTGAGGTAAAAATTTTGATAATATCTTCTTCTTGATTAATGCCAATTTCTAAAATTACTTTACCTTTTTCTTCCAAGAAATTTTTTGCCTCCTCAGCAATTTTGCGGTAAAAATCAAGTCCATCATTTCCACCATCAAGTGCAATTCGTGGTTCAAATATTTTTACTTCTGGCTCAAGTTCCTCAATATCTTGTGATGGAATGTAAGGTGGATTTGAAATGATTAGATCAAATTTTGCTATGAAACTAGTTTCCTGATATTCTTCGCTGTGCTCAGAATAACAACTTCTTTTTCTGTCATTTTGAGCGCAGCGAAGAATATCAGGAGTTTTAAACACAGAAAAAAGATCAGATTGCAAAAACTGAATTCTATCTTTCACATCATTTAGTTCTGCATTTTTTTGCGCAATTTCTAAAGCTTTTTCGCTGATGTCAATTGCTGTTGCTTTAGCATTTTCAAGTTCTTTTAAAAGTGTAATCATTAAACATCCAGAACCGCAACCAATTTCTAGAAATTGTATATTTTGTTTTTTATCAGGAAAATTTTTTAAAACTAATTCAATTAGTGTTTCAGAATCTGGACGTGGATCTAAAACATTACAATCAACGATGAAATTATGACCATAAAACTCTCTTCTACCAATCAAATGTGAAACTGGTTCGCGTTTGCAACGACGTTTTATAAGTTCTAAAAACGTTTGTTCTTGTTCAAATGTTAAGTTGAAATCTGGATTAAAAATTACTTGTTCTTTTGAAAAAGAAAGGGTGTGAGAAAGTAAAATTAGAGAATCTAACTTACTATTACTCACACCCGAATTTTCTAACTGAATTTTAGCAAATGTTAAAATATCAGAAATTTTCATTAATTAGAATTTACCAAGAATTTCGCGCAAAGGAGTTTCATTTACTAAAAACTCTATGTTCTTTTCTCTTCTTATATCGAAAGTTGCAGAGATGGGATCAGATAATTGGTTTTTCTTAGCCACTTCTTTGGTTATTGCTGGAAGACCTGCAACAAGTTTTTGCAAGAAGTTTTGATAAGGATCAGCAAAAGCAGTGTTATTATCAGCAATAGATGGATTAGAAGCGGTAACTCCGTCAACTACAGATAGATCTGATGATTGAATTTCGGTCTCAGGCTTTTTTTGTTCGGCAATTTGAGTTAATCCGTTGCTTAGATGACTTAATAAATTATCCAAATTTTCTACTTTTACGGACACTGAACCAGAAGGATAAGTATCGTCTTGGAAAATATTCATTTGTCCGTTAATAGAGATTTTGTAAAGTGAGTTCGAAAATTCTAAAGTTTTTATATTAACGACTTTGCTATATTGAACAACATTTTCTTGAACTTGTTGTGTAGGGTCTGATAAATTTTGAGACTGATCAGATGAGTTAGGAACTAGTTCATACTCAATGTTCATAGTGAAGTTACTTTTAATCGAATTATCAGCAGGAACTGTTAAAGCATCATTATTCGCAGGCGCTTGAGCTTGAGAAGAATCAGTAACTGCTGCTGGATTATTACTTGCACTTCCAGAAACTTCAGGAGTAGTTGAAGCTGTTGGGTTTGCAGGGTTAGTTTCTACAGCAGTTTTTACTGAAGAATCAGGGCTTGTTGAGTTGCTGTCTAAAACAACTTTATTCGGAGAAATTGCAGCAGAAGGAGCAGCAACCGCTTCATCAGTTCCGTCAGAAGGTTGAGAAGGTATTGTAACTGAGCTTCCAATTGAAACTTCGCCAGTTTTAATTCCATCAATAATTTTTCTTTCAGAAGAGTTTTTATAAACGCTAATGATATCGAAACCTTCAATTTCTTTTACGTCAGCAGTAATGGTATTTTTAACTTTTCCATCGTCTTGGACTGAAGATTCAAAGTTAATTTGGGCTGAGCTGGTTGCGAAAATAATATTTTTTTCCGCATCAAGAACTTTGTAACCAGAATCTTTGTAAGTTAGTTTTTCAAAAGCACCGTCAGAGATAGTAAAATTAATTTCTGGTTGAGATGTGAATTCAACATAACCAGAAATGCTGCTTTCAGAATCTTGTACTGCAACTTGTTCTTTTAGTGAAACTTGAAAATCACTTCCAAAAATTCCAGAAGTAGCTTCTAGTTCTCTGATAGAAATTTGATATCTGTTTATTGAAGAATGAGGCAATGTAAATTTCAAATCTTTTACAGAGACTTTTTGAGAGAAAGGAAATCCTGAAACTTCAATTTCTCCAACTGATATATTTGCACTATTAGAGCTAACGAAGTTATTAATATTTTTTTCAATTTGTCCTGCTTTGAAAAACCAGAAAATGCCGTGTGCTAGTCCAACAATTACAACGACAACAAGTAACTTTGTAAAAACGTCTCTGCTCATAGTTTTGAAAAATATTAGTTATTATATTGAAACATTACGAGTTTCGTCCGGAACTATCAAAGTAAGGCCGTCCAACTCTTTTGTCATAATTATTTGGCAACCCAATCTTGAAGTTGGAGTTAAACCAAATGCCAAATCAAGCATGTCTTCTTCGTCTTCACTTGGGCTTTCAAGTTTATCATAGAATTCTTTGTCAACTACAACGTGACAAGTTGAACAAGCAAGAGAGCCCTCGCAAGCACCTTCCAAATCAATGTCGTTATTGTGTGCGGCTTCAAGAACAGAAGTTCCAACTGGTACTTGAAATTCCTTCTTTTCTCCTTTTTGAACGAAAATAATTTTAACTGTCTCTGTCATTATTTAAAAAATAAATTGTAAAATATGTATATAAGGAGTGTATTTTTTAAAGAATAAAATTAATAAATAAAGAATTTTACAAAAAAATATAATATTTAATAAATTATTCACTTTGATCCAAAATGACAAAAATTGCGCTATTTCAACCAGATATTGCTGGAAATGTTGGAACCATAATTCGTACTTGTGTTGGTTTTGATGTTGAATTGCATATAATTGAACCATGCGGTTTTCCATTTGATATGCAAAGGGTTAAGAAATCAGCTCTTGATTACATATTTCAAGCAAAAATTTTTCGTCACGCTTCTTTTGAAGAATTTTATGAAAGCGAAATTAAAGCTAAAAATCATCGTCTTGTTTTAGCTTCAACAAAAGCTAGTGTTGATTATAGAGACTTTAGATTTACAGAAAATGATTGTTTAATGTTTGGGAAAGAAAGTGCTGGAGTACCAGAATGGGTTGCGGAAATTGCTGACCATAGAATTTTTATTCCTATGAAAAATAATATGAGATCTTTAAATGTAGCAATTTCTTGTGGAATAGTTTTGGCAAGAGCTTGTCACTTTTAGTTGTTGATGATAAACATGAAGCTGTTTTATAACAAGCTGTCATCCTGAGCGAAAGCGAAGGATCTTAGTAGCTAAAACTCCGAAGCTAAACTCCTGAGATCCTTCGCTTTCGCTCAGGATGACAGTAAGTTAATTTGCGTTTTCCTTAATTTCTAAAGGAGTTACTCCTAAAATTGGAGCGATATTTTTAACAATTCTTCCTGCAACTGGTGCTGCAACCATACCTCCAGTATTGAAAGCTGAGTTTGGACGATCAAATAAAATATATACTAAGTATTTTGGTTTGGAAATTGGAAAAGCAGCTACAAAAGATGCTATAGTTTGTTTTTCATTATAACTACCAAATTCTGCTCTTTCTGCTGTACCAGTTTTTCCGGCTACTTCATAACCTTCAACATTTGCAAATCTTCCCGTACCGTTTGTTGTAACTTGTCGCATTAAAGCTCGCATTGTATTTGAGGTTGATTCTTTTATAACTCTTTTACCGTCAGGTTGCTTGTTCAATTTTAAGAATGAAGGATCATATAAAATTCCGCCATTTACGATTGCTGCTGTTGACATTGCAACGTGTAAAGGAGTGATTGCAATACCGTGTCCATATGAAATTGTAAAAAGATTTATTTCTTTCCAATTTTTTGGGTAAATTGGATGACCAAGACCAGGAAACTTAACATTTAACTTTTTGAGTAAGCCGATTTTTTCCAAAAAATCTTTTTGTTTTTCTGCTCCAATTTTTTGTGCAATTTGTACAGTTCCAATATTTGAAGAATAAGCAAAAATTTCAGCCACAGTCATTTCATCTTTCACAGCGTGATCATCTCTTATTGTAAATCTACCATATTTTATTGGCTCACTAACATTAAAAACATCATTAATTTTGACTAAATTTTCTTCAAAAGCCAAAGCATTAGTGAAAATTTTAAGAACAGATCCAAGTTCGTAAACACCGTTGGTAACTCTGTTAAACCTTTGGTCTTGATTTGCTTCGTGTTGCAAGTTTAAGTTAAATTCTGGTAAAGAAGATAAGGCTAGAATTTCGCCATTATTAACATTGATAATTATACCAGCTGCAGCTTTGGCGTGAAATTCATCAATTGCTTTAGTTAGCTCATTATTTAGAATGTCTTGAATTCTAACATCCATAGCTAACTGAAGATTTTCTCCTTTTTTTCCAAGTTCTTTGTTATATTCCATTTCAATTCCAGCTAAGCCTTTGCGGTCAAGATCAACATATCCTATGATGTGGCTTGCAATTGATTTTTGCGGATAAACACGAATTCTGTCATCTTCAAAGAGTAAACCGGCAATTTTTAGATTTTTTACTATTTCAGATTGAGCTGGTGTCAAATTTCTCTTAATTAAAATCCATTGTTTAGAATTTTTTCCATCAACGATTTTTTTTAAAACTTCATTATAAGATAAATCTGAGAAAATTTCGGAAACCTTTCTAGCAATTGCTTCTGGATCCTTTACTAAAACAGTGCTGACGTAAAGAGATTTAGTTTGTAAATCTGTTGCAACTAGAGTATTATTGCGGTCCAGAATATCACCTCTTTTGACTGCGCCTTTTTCTTCATAAATTCCACTAACCTTTACTTTATCTCCTGTAAGAACAATAAAAAACATTCTTATTATTATTGTCAGGAATATAGCTAGGATACAAAAATAGGCAAATACTAATCTGGGTTTTCTGATCTCTGAATTTGACATATTTGTTTTAAGGTTCAGATTTTTAGTTTCTGAACCTTTGTAACCTCTATATTAAAGCTTTAATTCAGATACCAGTTTTTTTACTGCATCAACTGAGTTATTGAACATTTCTTGTTCTTCATTATTTAACTGAATTTCTACAATTTTTTCGACACCATTTTTGCCAATAATTGCTGGAACTCCGATGTATAAATCTTTAACTCCATATTCGCCATTTAGCTTAGCAGCAATTGGCAACACTCTTCTTTTGTCTTGAAGATAGCTTTCTGCCATTAAAACTGCTGAAGAAGCTGGAGCATAAAATGCAGATCCAGTTCCAAGGAGTTTTACAATTTCAGCGCCACCATCACGAGTGCGTTGTACAATTTTATCAATTTTTTCTTTTGTGGTCCAACCCATTTTTATTAAGTCAGGAAGGGGAATGCCAGCGACAGAAGAGTATCTTATTAATGGTACCATTGTGTCACCGTGACCACCTAAAACACAGGCAACAACATCTTCAACAGAAACATTAAATTCACGAGCTAAGAAAAGCGACATTCTTGAAGAGTCAAGAACTCCAGCCATTCCAACAACTTTATTTGCTGGTAGTCCAGAAACTTTTTGCATAACATAAACCATTGCGTCCAATGGATTTGTGATTACAATTACGAAAGCATTAGGTGCGTTCTCTTTGATTCCTTGAGCAACTGAAGTGATAATTGAACTGTTGGTTGCAATTAAGTCATCGCGACTCATTCCTGGTTTTCTTGCAATACCCGCAGTAACAATAATAACATCAGAATCTTTGATGTCAGAATAACTATTGGTACCAGTAATATTTGCATCAAAATCTTCTACCACTGAAGATTGTTCAATATCTAAAGATTTGCCTTTAGCAACTCCTTCGTTGACGTCTAGCACAACAATATCTCCAAGATTTTTAAGGCCAATTAAGTGAGCCAAAGTACCACCAATATTGCCAGCACCAATTAATGATATTTTATTTCTTTTTTTCATAAATTTACTTTGTTTAGGGTTAAAATAATTTAATTGTTATCTTTAAGATTTTATAATTTCAGAATCGCAATTATCTTACTAAAATAAAAAACTAATTATCTCATTAAAAATTTCTTTCTCATTTTTGCGTCCATCAATTAAAATAATTCTGTTGTGATTTTTTGCTAATTGCAAAAATCCTTCACGAACTTTTTGATGAAATTCAAAGCCAAGTTTTTCGTAACGATTATTGTCAGATCTATTCTTTATTCTTTCAAATGAAATTTCAATTGGTACGTCAATTAAAAAAGTAATATCAGGTTCAAAATCTCCAATAGAAATTTTTCTTACTTCATCGATCAGACTTTTCTCAAGACCAAAAGCATTTCCTTGGTAGGCGTAACTTGAGTCAAAAAAACGATCCGAAATAACAACTTTGTTTTTTTCTAATGCTGGTTTGATAGTTTTTTCTACATGCTCTAGACGTGCCGAAAAATTAAGAAGTAACTCGGTTTTTGGCTCTAGTTTTTCTATTTCTTCTGAAATCAAAATGTTTCTAACTAATTCTGAAGCTTTTGCGCCTCCAGGTTCTCTGGTTAAAATAGTGTCAATTTCTTTGCCTAGTAAAAACTCATATAGCTTTTTACTTTGGGTTGATTTACCACTTCCTTCAACTCCTTCAAAAGTAATAAATTTATATTTCATTTATGCAAAATCCTCAAAATATTGTAATTACTGGCGCCAGCAGTGGAATTGGAAAAGCCTTGGCAATTGCTTATAGCAAACAAGCTGTGAATTTATTTTTGGGCGCAAGAAACCTTGATAAACTACAAGAGGTAAAACAAATTTGCCAAGAGTTAAATTCGCAAATAAATGTTTTTTGCAGCAAAATTGATGTTAAAGATGAACAAAAAATGTTGAATTGGATTTCTGAGATTGAACAGAAATTTCAAATTGATTTAGTGATTGCCAATGCAGGAATATCTGCTGGAACCGCTTCTGGAACTGAGTCTAGTCAACAAATAAAAGAAATTTTTGCTGTTAATGTTGATGGTGTTTTAAACACAATTAATCCAACAATTTTAAAAATGAAAGAACGTAAGAAAGGTCAGATAGCGATTATTTCATCTCTTGCTGGATTTAGAGGTTTGCCAAGCTCGCCAGCATATTCTGCTAGTAAAGCAGCTGTTAGAGTTTATGGAGAGGCTTTAAGAGGTAATTTAGCTTCTTTTGGAATTGAAGTAAGCGTAATTTGTCCAGGTTATATAAAAACTCCAATGACTGATGTTAATGAATTTCCAATGCCATTTCTGATGAAACCAGAAATATGCGCAAAAAAAATAATTAATGGTCTTAGAAAAAATAAATCGCGCATTTCTTTTCCTTTCCCTTTATTTTTCACTGTGTGGTTTTGCACTTTGCTAACCAATAGGATTACCGATCCAATCTTTGCAAAATTGCCAGCAAAGAAGAGTTTGTAGTGTATTTAGGATGTGTTTTTTCTGAATCCTTATTTCTTCTATTTTGAAAGCGGTTTCAAAATATTGATAAAGTTTTTTTGTGAAGTTTGCTAAAAGTGGTGCTGCCAAGTGGAATCGAACCACCGACCTCTTCATTACCAATGAAGTGCTCTACCCCTGAGCTATGACAGCTTGAAATTGTAAGAAAATGTAAGATTTGAAATTCTAATAGTAAATAAATTAAAATTAAAATTATTTTTTCTTGATCAACATCCTACTACTTATTATCAGCAAAATAAGGCAGTAAACAAAATTCCAATTAGCCATTGTAAGTTTTAAGAAAAAAAATGCAGGCTCGTCACATCTCACTGATTTAGCTTCAATTAACGCAGTTTTTAAAGATTCAACATCATCAATTTTATTTAAATTTTCGGCCGAACAAGTAGTTGGACCACCAACTATTTTTTTTTCAACTGCACTGTGATAAAGAGCAATCCCACAATTAATAGCTAAAAGAAAAATACATAAAATTAATCCAAATTTCTGATTTTTTGAATTATTAAGAAAAGTTAAAATAGAAGTTGAGATTGCAATAATAAGCCAGAAAGGTTTGCGTTGGTAGAAGCATAAAACGCAAGGCTCTATTCCAAAAACATATTCGGCAATATAGGCAGAAGAAAGGGCAATAATTGAGGCAAAAAGAAGAAAAATTAAACAGTTCTTATGATTAATATTTTTCATTTTTTTAAGATTTTTTTAGCCAAATCTTTTCTTAACTCAACTGCTGGTTGATCAAAAGGATTAATTTTCTTGGCATAGGCAATTACAATTGTTTCCAAAAACATTTGCATCATCAAAGCACCTAAAACTTCTTCGTTAATTTGTTCTATTTCGAAGATTCTAATTGGTAATTTTTTACGATTTAGAACTTCAATAGTTGTGTTTTGCTCTACTTTAACAATTTCATCAAGTTTTTTGCCGCCAAATAAAGTTTGGCAAGATTTTAAATCTTTTATATAGAAATTATTCTGATGATTTTTCTGTGTAATAAAAGTAAAAAACTTATCTTTTGGACCTTCAAGATAAAGTTGTAATTGACTATGTTGATCTACAGTTCCCATAGAGTTTATTGGGGTTGATCCAAACCCATTTTTGCCTAATGATTCTGCCCAAAGTTGACGATACCAATCGGTAAAGTTTTTTAAGCTATCAATATAGGGCATTATAACATTATTGTTAAAGCCTTTGTCATATAAGCATAGTTGAAGAGCGCATGAATTTTTTATTTCTTGGTCATTAATAAAATCATCTAAAACTTTTTGCGCGCCAATTCTAACTTTTTTAATATCAATTCCGCATAATAGAGCAGGTAATAGTCCTACAATTGAAAAGCAAGAATATCTACCACCTATTTGATTTGGGTGATTGGCAATTTCAGAGCCTATTTCTTGAGCAATTTTAGCAATTGAATTGTCAAAAGATTGTGTAACAAAAAGAAATTGTTTATGGAAATTTTTGCTTTTTATTTTTTTGAATTTTTCAATTATAATAAGTGTTTGGCAAATTGTTTCAATTGTTTCGCCTGACTTACTTATAACTAAAAAGAAAGTCTTTTCCAAGTCAATTTTATCTAAAGAGTTTTTTATAGTTGTAGGATCAATTGATTCAAGAAACTCAACTTTATTTTGATCTTTTAGTGCTGCTAAGGTTTTTGCTCCCAAGCTTGAACCACCAACTCCAAGAACCATTACTTTTTTGAAAGTGGAAATTTTTTTAGCAAATTTAGCAAATTCTTTTAGATCATCTTGGTTAAAAACAATGTCAATTGAGGCTAGTTTTTTGTTTTTAATTTCACTTCTTAACTTATCGTAAGATTCTTTTATATCTTTGCGATATTTCTCCAAAGAGCTTTTATTTGGCCGGTTCTTGAATGATTGTGAATAAAGAATTTTACTTGGCATTTAAATTTAAAATTGCTTCTTGTGTTAAATTACAGATACAAAACTTGTAATATTTTTTTTAATGATTAGATTATTTAAATCTAATGTTTTTATTGTTTAAAAAACTTCTTTTTTATTACTTTAAATAAAAAAAGGCTGGGTAGCAAAGTGGTAATGCAAGAGCCTGCAAAGCTTTTATGCGTCGGTTCGATTCCGACCCCGGCCTCCACTTTTTTCTTCACTTCTTTTCTTCGTTGCTTTTCTTGCCGTTATTTTTGGATCTCTGATATAAACCGCTTCTAAACTTTGATTTATTTCTTGAGAGACAATTTTCTTATGTGCTAATTCTGCAACTAAACTTGCATCTATTTGGTCTTGTTGATCAAAATCACACTCACAATTATTTTTATCTATTGATTTGAAAACTGCCTCTTTACCGTTTCCACACAATAAGAATTTTTGTTGTGGCAAGAAGTTTGATATATTATCAATTGTTGCTAATTTTGCTTCACATACTTCTCTTATTTCTCCATCTTGTGAGTAAAAGCTGCCAACAAAAAACTCTTCCATTTTAGCATCAATAGCGACAAAAATATGACCCTGATAGTTTCTATATTTAAATGCTAAAACTTCTAAAGAACTTATTAAAATTAGAGGTAAGTTAGTTGCTAATTTTAGAGCGCGAGCAGCTGAAAGTCCAACTCTTACTCCAGTAAAACTTCCAGGTCCGGAAATTGCAGCAATAGCTTCTAAATCTTGATACCAAATTTTGTTTTGATTTAATATTTCTTCAAACTTGCTTATCAAAACTTCTGATTGTTTGTTATCTTCTGTACTTATATTGGCAATATTAATTTCGCCTTGATTAAGAGCAATTGAGACGCCCGAGCTACTTGTATCAAAGGCGAGAATTTTCATGAAGAATTAGTTTAGAATAAGGTTTTTGATATTTGGGACATCTAGTGAAAATGTGGGAATTTTTATCTGAAATAATTCTCCATCTTCTTTTTGCATTTGATAATGTCCGGTCATAATTCCAGAAGGATAGCGTAAATGTACGCCACTACTATATTGGAAATCTTGATTCGGAAGGATTTTTGGTTGTTCTCCTATAACTCCTTCACCATTAACTTCTTGGATTATGCCTTTTTCATCAATGATTTTCCAATAACGATTTAAAAGTTGTACTTTGTAGTTATTTTTGTTCAAGATTCTTATATGATAAGCCCAAATAAACAAGTTATCGGTTTCAAGTCCGTTAATTTGATTGTCTATAAATTCTGGCCAAGCAGTAACTTCAACACCGTTGGTTTCAGAAATATAAGATTTTAAATTGAGTAAGTTTGAACCACTATTTGGTAAAATATCTTCTAAAATTTTGTTAGACTTAATGATTCTGGTCATTTTTATAAAAATATTACTAGTTCATTCTATCAGTCATATCAACTGCAGTCATTAGCCCTTTTAAATCTATAACTCCGTTTATAACTTTTTCAATTCCATCTTCAATCATAGGTTTAAAACCTTTGCTAATAATGTAGTTGAACATTTCTTTACGACTTGCGTTGTTCATTATAAGGTCGTCAAGTTCGCGGTCAACTGTTAAAATTTCGTTAATCACAATACGACCTTTATATCCACTGTGACCACAATGTTCACAGCCGGAAGCTTTATATAAATTTAGTATATGATTATATTTAGGTCCAAGAAGTTTCTTTTCAAATTCTTCTATTGG